>JBDOKN010000101.1:0-16275 GCA_039833665.1 Methanocaldococcus sp. | reverse complement strand
AAATTGAAAAATAAAAGGATAAAAAAGATAAAAGGAAATTTAATACTCAATGTAGTCAATGGCATGCTTAAATATTAATAAATTCCTATCTCCAACTTTTACTGTTATTTCATAGTTTGAAACACCAGTAACTTCCGCATCTAAGACCTCTCCATTTCTCAAAAAGATTTTAACCTTTTTCCCATTTAATCTTCTTGCATATTCAAAGTTTGGGATGACTTTTTTTGGCTGCTGTTTTTTTGCTGGTTTATTCATCTACTTCACCTTTTAATATCTTATAAATATCAACCCTTATAATTCTCAATCACATATATATACTTTTTTAATTGGACAGTTATCGCATAATGGCTTTTTCCTACAAAACTTTTTGCAGTGCTCTACTATTAATGCATGGTATTCTTTGTATATTTCCAAATCTTTTGGTAGAGAGTTTTCAAATATTTCCTTAATTTCATCATATTTAGCTTTTTCGCTAATTACTCCCAACCTGCTAAACATTCTTTTAGTATATGCATCGACAACAAAACTCTCCCTATCCAACGCATACAATAAAATACTATCAGCTGTTTCTTTACCAACTCCATTTATTGATAAAAGCTCACTCCTCAATATCAAAGTATCTTTATCTGACTTAGCCATCCCTTCCGTATTTCCATAATTTTCAACAATAAATTTAGTTACATTTTTTAGACGCTTAGCTTTTAAATTATAAAATCCAGCTGGTTTTATAAGTTCTTTTAATTTGTTTTCATCAATGTTTAATATTTTTTTCTCATCTATCAAATTTTTATTTTTTAGATTATTGATTGCTTTTTCTACATTTTTCCAACTTGTATTTTGAGTTAAAATTGCTCCAACAACAACCTCATACCTTGTTTCAGCAGGCCACCAATCCTGTTTTCCATAATGCTTTAATAAAATTTTATAAACGCTATATATTTTTTTAAATCTTTTCTCTTTCATTTATCATTCCTCCCCTACAACAATGGACTTATTATCAAATGGATTAGCCCTCAAACATAATGAGTAGAGGTATGGATAATTATTTTTTAAGTGCATTAGGTAGTTTAGCCATTGAATAACTAATAATCTATAAACTCTAATAATATCATTCTTTAAATGCTCTAAATCGCTTTTTGGGAGATTTTTTAAATCTTCTCTTCTATGAAGTTCATCAGCTAAATGAAACACTGCCAAAAGCAATTCAGTAAAACTTTCATGCTCCAATAGCAAGGGATTCTCCATCAACCTTAAAAGAAACTCCCTGTTTTTTTCCAATAAATTTTTAAGTTTATATAAATCAATTTTTTCCATATCTATGTTGCAATCATAATTTATTAATAATCTCTTTGTTTTTTCGTAAGTTTTATTATCCCAATCATCAGATATTTTTAAGTAATCCCTTATATCTCCAACATCTCCTTCTAAGATTATTTTTAATAATTCCTCTCCAACACTATTAAAAAAAGAACCAACGACCATATTTAATTTTTCTAATTTCTTTTTCTTTTCTTTATATTCTAAAATTCTTTCAATAATTAAACTTACACACAACACTTCAATAGGAACAAATGCCAAATGTAGTAAAAAATAACTTAATATATGCTCGTAATCCCCAAAAATAACAAAATGTATAGAATATATTAATAAGGATAACAAAATTAATACTATCCCAATAATTATCATATATCCCTTTTCATCCATTTTATCCCTTAAAGTTCCAGATTTTATCCCCTACATAGTGTATATTTTTAACTGCTTTCCCCTTATTTGCCTCTTTCATCTCTCTCCCATTCATTAATGCAATACCAACACATATTGGTTTTTTATGGTTTTCATCTACAACAAAAACTATGTCCTCCTCTTTAATATTTTCATCCGCCTCTACAATTCCAGGAGCCATTACATCAGCCCCATTTATTAAAAATTTTATTGCTCCCATATCAACAACAACTAAATTTTTATCTGGGAGTTTTTTCAACAACAATTTTAATGTTGGAATTACTTTATCATCTTTTTTAAAAGCAACTGGCTCCTTATCAACCAATATTATATCAAAGTCATCAGTTATAGCTATTTCTACATTTCCTTTTTTTGGAATTATTCCATCAACATCTTCAAAAAATTCTTTTAGTTCATTTTTTATTTTTTTGAGGTCTTTTTTACTTAAAAAGTATCTTTTCCTTATCTCCAAATTATCACCCTTTGTAATAAATTACTCTAAAATTTTATACAGAGTAGTCCTCTCCTTAGGAATTAACCCAACTCTCTTAATCATGTCCCTAATTTCTTCAACACTCATATAAACTCCATGCTCAGCCCCTGCACTTCTTGATATATTCTCCTCTATTAATGTGCCTCCAACATCATTAGCCCCGCATCTCAAAGCAACCTGAACCATCTTTTTCCCTAACTTAACCCAAGATGCCTGGATATTTTTTATCAATCCTTTAAATATTATTCTGCTAACAGCAAAAACTTTTAAATCTTCGATTCCAGTAGCCCCTGCTCTTGCTCTTCCCTCCCTATAAATTGGAGCATATTTATGCATAAATGAAAGAGGAACAAATTCGGTAAAGCCATTGGTTTCTTTTTGAATCTCTTTAATTATGAAGAGATGATTTACCCAGTGTTTGTAGTTATCAATATGCCCATACATCATAGTGGCAGTTGTAGGAATGCCTAATTTATGAGCTTCTTTAATTATATAAATCCATTCTTTTGTTTTTATTTTGTGTGGGCATAATTCCTCTCTAATATCGTCATCTAAAATCTCCGCCGCAGTCCCTGGCATGCTGTTTAAACCACTTTCCTTTAATATTTTTAACGCCTCTTTAATAGTTAAACCTGCATTTTCAGCTCCAAAATAAACCTCCATTGGTGAAAATGCATGTATGTGTATATCCCCAAGTGGTTTTGTTGCCTCATGAACTGCCTTTAAAATCTCTGCTTGATAATAAGTGTCTATCTTTGGATGCAAACCTCCCTGAATACAAACCTCAGTGCAACCAAATTTTTTTGCCTCAACAGCCCTCTTAGCAATCTCATCTATATCTAAAAAATACGCATGTTTATCATTTTCATTTGCCCTAAAAGCACAAAATTTGCAGTTTCCAACGCAAATGTTTGTGAAATTTATATTTCTATTTACTACATAGGTAACAATATCTCCAACTTCTTCCTTCCTCAAACTGTCAGCAAATTTAAACAACTCAAATATATTTTCATTATCTTCAAACAACTCTAATGCCTCTTTTTTTGATATTTCCCTCTCTTTAAATTTTTCTAAATCCATAATTTCACTTTTTAATGTTTTTATAATACTCCTCTGTTATTTTTAATTCCCTATCTTCTATTTTGTAATGGAAGCAGGAATAATAACCCTCATGACATGCAACCCCTTTCTGTTCAACTATAAATAATAAAGCATCTCCATCACAGTCCCTATAAAATGTTATTAATTTTTGGACATTTCCACTTTCCTCTCCTTTTTTCCATAACTTTTTCCTACTCGTTGAATAATAATGCATATACCCTGTTCTTAATGTTTCTTTTAATGCCTCTTCATTCATAAATGCAACCATTAATACATTCTTATTTTTATCACATGTTATTGCTAAAATCAACTTTTCCCCTTCTATATTTCTGAATTTTAAATTTAGTTTTTTAATTATCTCATTTACATTCATGGAAATCACCGAAATCATCTAAAATAATTCTAAGAAGCATCACCGAGCGAAGCGAGGTGGTGCATCCTTGGGTATCCCAATAGGGCGAAGCCCTATAGTTCTCTGAATTTTAAATTTAGTTTTTTATTGTTTCTTCCACATCCATGAAATCACCGAAAAATATTATTATAAAATATAAAATTTTGGAGATAAAAAACAAAGAGATAATAAACAACCATTTTGGTTAGAATTAATAAAAATTACCAATTCACTCCCATCCATTCTCCCACAATATCGATGTCTTTTCCACCATATATTCCATCAAATCTATCAATTTTAACTATTGAAGGGAGAGGTATTGCAAGTCCAACTACAATAGCTTCTCCGATCCCCAAAGATGCCAAGTCCTTTACTAAATCTTCTCCTAACTCTTCCGAAGCTCTTTGTATGTATTTTTGGTCTTCTGGCTCTACTATTCTCAAAATTATTTTTGTATTTGTTTGGGATAAGATATCAGGGTCTAATTGTTTAGGTCTCTGAGAAACTAAACCTAAACCTACTCCAAATTTTCTTCCCTCTCTTGCAATCTTTCCTAACCATAAACTTGCAGGAGTTTTCTCATTAACTGGGATAAAGATGTGTGCCTCTTCTACTATTAACACAACTGGTTTCGTTGCTATTTTGTAATGTGTTTCAATGTTGTTTAAGTTTTTTATTGCATTTGTCTTTATCATTTCATTTGGATGATTTAAATCCCTTAAAGATTTTATGTATAAAATCCTTTTAGATAACAGATTTTTTGCAATATAGCTAACAAAAGTAATCATTTGGTAGATTTCCAACCCACTTAAATTAACTACATTTATCTTTCCAATTTCAAACTCTCCAATAATGTCCTTATTGCCAATATTTAATGAGAAGTCCTCTTTAAATTTATTAACTTTATCATATAAAGACACTAAATTAATAAAATCATCCTCACCAGTTTTCCTCATGTCGTATTTTCTTTTTAGAGGATGATAATATTTTATCTCCCAGCCAACCTCTGCCAGTTTTGCCCACTCGTACAACAACTCTCCTAATTTTTCAATAAAATCCATTCCACTAAACTCGGGAAATTCCTTTTTTACAGTATGATAGGCATATTCTAAGAATATTCTCTTTTTGTTTATTTCTTTACCATCATTATCTAACCCAATAATGTCAGCGAGTTCTTCTGGGGATAATATTGCAGGATTTATTGTTGGATGTATTGCTTTAACTTTTTTCTCTAATTCTTCGTGATAGAGTGTGGCATATTCTCCATGGGGGTCTAAGATTACAATGCTTCCGTTCTTTTTTCCAAATTCTTTGCATAGAACAGCAACGGTGTTTGATTTTCCTCCCCCAGTAACTGATAAAATGGCGAAATGTCTTGAAACCAATTTATTTGTATCTAAATAGACCCTTATGTTTTTTCTATTCAATATACTTCCAATATTCAACCCATGTTGAACATAAAATATTTCATTTAGTATTTTATCATCGCATAGTTTTACTTCGCACTCTGGGGAAATTGGCGATTTATTAATTTCGATTTTTTTATCTTTTAATGTTCCGATTACTTTTGCCATACAGATAAATTTCCCATTTGTAAATCTAACATCCTTAACAACTGCCAATACATCATCGTTGTCTATATTTTTAGCAAGCAAGTACTCCCCAAATCTAATTTTATCATCAGATTCAAATGTAAAATCTTTAATTGAAGTATTCCCTATGATTTTCACATATACCCCCTCTCTTAGCTTAAATTATATATCCAAATAAAGACACCAATTCATTTTTACAGAAGCTTATGACTTCTTCACTTGGAGTGTAATCTTTTGGAGATTGGCAAAATTTATACATTTCACTTGGCAATGCCTTTTTTAAATATTCAAGTACTCTCTCAATCTTTTTACGCTGTTCTTCTTCCAAAGTGTTTAAATCATCTAAATTTTCAACATACATAATATAAAAGTAAGAACCAATAGGGTTTTTAAATAGGTATTTGTATATCATTGCAAGGTAGTAGGTTATTGTATTAATTTTATAATAAATTGCAGGAGGATTTAAGATAGGAGAGGTTATTTCCAAATCTATTGGTTCCCTATTCATTAGCTTTGGTATTATTTCTTTTACGCTTTCATCATTGGTTATTTTTAGCAACTTCTTAGCCATTGAAAATGCCTCTTCATAGTTGCCCATTTCTTCATTTATCACTATCAATGCCTTTAAAACCTCAATATCTTGAGAATCTAATCGATAAGCATTCATATAGTAATCATAAGCGGCATTATATTTTTTTAATTTGTAGGAAATGTAACCTGCAACTTTTAACCAATTAACATTTTCAGAGTTCCAATTCAATATTTTACTAACATATATCATTGCTTGTTCATAATATTTTAAAACGCCAGTTATGTCCCCCTTACCAATGAGGGAATATATTGTAAATAGATTAGCTTCATTTTCTGGAATATTTCCTAAATAAAGCTCTAATATTTTATCAAATAATTCAGAGGCTTCTTCATAATTTTTATGTTTGTAATGGTATGTACCCAATCCAAAGTATGCATATGGATTTTGATATATTTCAATGGATTTTTTATATGCATCAACAGCGTCATTTTTATCAAGTTTATTTAATAAGTCCCCCTTTTTTGCATAATATAAACATCTTTCAAATTCATAAAGGGCGTTTTCTATTGAAGAAAGACCTTTTAAGTGTTCTTCAAATATTTCTAAAACTATACTTTTGTAATAATATGCCACGTCATTATTTTCATCAATTTCCAAAACCTTATTGAAACATTTTAATGAAGAGATGTAATCCTTATTTTCCAAATGCCTAATCCCAAGAGTTAAATACTCAACTATATTATTATCAATATTTTTTATGATTTTTTCCAACGATTTAGCAATCTCGACGTATTCTCCATCAACATTTTTATTTAAAAGTTGCTTAAATAAAGTATATGCATTTTCAACATCGCCAAGCAACAAGTAAAGTTTTGCAGCATTAATTAACGCATTAGTATTGTTTTCATTCAATTTATATGCTTTCAAATAATAATTTAAAGCAGTTTCATATTTCTTATTTTTAAGGCAAATATCCCCCAACATCTCATATATTTCACTCTTTTTTATCTTATCAGATGCTTTAAGCAAGCAATCATACGCTTTATTTAATTCACCCATTTTATAGTGAATAAGCCCTTTCAAATAAAAGAAATTATGATTTTTTGAAAGTGATATCGCATTTTTTAATGCATTTAATGCAGAGTTATAATCTCCCAAATTATAATATGACAATGCCAAATTATACCAATCGTTTGCATTTTCACTTTTAATATTCAATGCTTTTAAATAAAACTCCACGGCTTCCTCATAATCTCCATATTCAAAATACTGATTAGCTTTGTTTATGTATTCCCTATATTCTTCTTCCTTTTCTTCCGTTTTATTAAAAATATTTTTTAACTTATCCAATATTCCCATTTTATCACCAGACCTTATATCCTACATTATTTGCCTTAGTTATAATTATATCCCCACAAACCCCATAATTATCAAAAATTTCATTAGCTTTTTCAATTATTAATTTTTTATCTCCAAATGCATAAATTGTTGGGCCAAAGCTTGAAAGTCCCGCATAAACATCCCTATGCAACTCGCTAATTAAATCCTTAACAATATCTGATTGTAAATTAACTTCAACTTTTTTAAATCCCAAATATTGAAGTTCATTAACAACTTCTCCAAAATCATCCAAATTTTTCTCAACAACTGCGGGCATCATCTTCATTAAAACCAAGTGGCAGATTTTTTCCACTTCATTTAAAGGAACTGGACAGTATTTTTTAAATATATCCACTTCTTTTTTTCCATAAACATGTTCTCCTTTTGGAATTATTAATACAATTTCCCAATCAAAGTCCTGCCTAAATATTATTGGTGCTGGCTTAACTCCTTTTGATGCTGATGATGGTTTAAAATCTTCTTTATCTTTACCCTTACCAAAACTATGCCCCCCATCAATCAAAAATCCGCCAAACTCAAAAGCACCTATTCCAATGCCAGAAGTTCCCCCCCTTCCAGTAATTTTAGCTATCTCATAGCCGTTCATTTCTTTGTTGTATATTTTTGATATTAATTTACCTACAGCCAAAGATAGCTGTGTTCCACTACCAAGACCAGAATGGGCTGGAAATAGCGATAGGATTTTTAAATCAACCCCCTCTCCATTAACAACATCTAAAATTTTAGTAGCTGTGTTATATACTCTATCACTAATAGATTTTAAAAAATCTTCTCCATACTTTTCAATCAATCTTTTATCAAACTCAATATTTATCTCATCACTTTCCTTTCCTTCAATTTTTATATTTGGCTCTTCTAACGCTAAGCCAATACCTCCATCTACCCTCCCAATAGAACCATTTAAATCAATAAGTCCCATGTGAATCCTTGATGGTGTTTGAATAATCAAAATATCACCATTATTAAGGTTTTAAAATAACAACAAATAACAGGAAATAACAGGATAATATATAATTAAAATATCCACAACAAAAAATAAAAAGTTTATTTATTCTAAATTAATGCTTCAATTAAGTCCCCTCTTGTAACAATACCAATTAAATTTCCATCATCATCAACAACTGGCAATCTTTTAATGTTATTCTCAACCATCAACTTTGCTGCATCGTTAATTGTCATATCTGGCTTGGCAACTACAACCTTTTTAGTCATGACATCCTTAACTTTTGTTTTCAAAGCATTTTTCAAATCTTCTTTGAACTCTTCAATCTTTAAAGCTGTTTTTAAAGGTAATTCAATCAAATCCAATGGAGAGGGTAAAATAAGGTTTAAATCTTCATTGTGAGTAATTAATGTTTTCACTATGTCACTCTCTGAAATTATGCCCACCAACTTACCATCTTTATTTAAGACAGGAGCTCCGCTTATTTTCTTTTCTCTAAATAATTTTATAACATCAGTTAAATCATTATCTTCATAAACCACAATGGGCTTTTTCATAATATCCTTTATTAGCATTATTTCACCAAAAAATTTATGTAATATTATTTTATGTAATCATTAATATCCAGCCCTAACTCTTCACATATATCTTTTAATTGATTGTATAAGTTTTTATCAATTTCAAATCCCTCCTTCCTTTTCATTTTATTCCTCTCCTCTATTTCCCCAGGGATTAATATCTCAAAGCCCTCTGCTGGCTCTGAGCTTTTAATCTCTTCTAACAACTCATCAACTTTTCTTTTAAACTCCTCTTTACCCATAAAAAAGTCAGGATTTATAACCATAAATAAATCTCCCTTGGTGCATCTCTCATTTGGGTTTGCTGTTCCTCTAACTTTACTTCCAACCTCTGCCCCACCAATTGCTGACAACATCTCAATAGCCAAAGCTAAACCATATCCCTTAGGTCCTCCAAATGGTAATATACACCCCTCCAACGCCTTAGCAGGGTCTGTTGTTGGTTTTCCATCTTTATCTACTGCACAACCCTCTGGAATCTTTATTTTTTTTCTTAACGCTTCTAAAATTTTTCCTCTGGCAATTGAAGCAGTAGCCATGTCTAAGGAAAACTTATACTTATTCCCTTTAAAAGCAATGGCTATTGGATTTGTTCCTAAAATCTTCTCTTTACCACCAAAAGGTGCCATAGCTGGCTCTGTGTTTGTTATTGTTATTCCAATCATATCATGATGCATAGCCAACTCTGAATAATAGCCAGCTATACCAAAGTGGTTGGCATTTCTTGTAGCAACAACTCCAACTCCAACATTTTTAGCTTTCTCTATGGCTAAATCCATTGCCTTTTTTCCAACAACTTGTCCCAAACCTAAGTCCCCATCTATAACTGCTGTTGCTGGACTCTCTTTGACTATCCTTATATTTGGCTTTGGATTTATGTTTCCCAATTTTAAGGCAGTTATATACTGTGGGAATCTCCCAATTCCATGAGAAGTGAAACCCTTTAAATCTGCTTCAACAAAAACATCAGCAGTTATTTCAGCATCTTCCTCTGGAACACCAAATTTTTTTAAAACATCAATTATCAGCTTTCTCTCATTTTCTGGCTTTAAAATCATTATCTCCCTCCAAATTTTTAATTAAATTTTTAATTTATGGTTTTACATACTCCATGTTGTAATAAACAACATCTCCATCTGCATCAACTATTGCTATCAACAATTTTTTTCTAACTGAGTGGGCAACCCTAACAAACCCAGTTAGCTCACTTAATAGAAAAGAGCTATCCTCAGGAAATACCCTAACCAAATAAACAGAGTGTTCTTTATCTATGTTGGCTCCCCTCTCATATAATCTAAAATCAGCCCCATATTTTAAGCCAGTTTTTACTATATAGCCCCTACTTCTTAAATCTTTATAAACTAAATATTTTAAACATAGCCGTTCTTCAACATTTCTTGCATACTCATACAACTCCTCAAAGCTCATTATTTTTTTATTTTTATCTTTAACCTCTAACCACCCTAAATTCATCAAATAGAGGGCTTCAACTAAAGATAATGATAAAAAGTTTCCCTCAACGTTCCCATAATGCCTTGCTGATAACTTAGATATCCCATTTTTATCAAAAACTATAACTCTATCTCCATCCAACAATCCAGTTATTTTTTTGCCCATTTTATCTCTCACCAAAGTTATTATTTATAGAATCTTAAAATTTATTGTGAGCAATAAAATAAATAACATATGGTTTGTGTTATTTAACAAAATTAATGAATGAATTGATATTGGGGTGAATATATGATATTCCATCCAAGACCTTCACCAATAGCCGCTGCAATGTATCAACTTAGGGATTTGGGTGTTGATGCTATAATTCTGCATGGACCGAGTGGTTGCTGTTTCAGAACAGCAAGATTGTTGGAATTAGATGGGGTTAGGGTCTTTACGAGCAATATTGACGAAAACGCCATCGTCTTTGGAGCTTCTGAGAATTTAAAAAATGTCTTGGACTATGCAATTGAATATTTAAAAAAAGAGTTAAAGAAAGAGAAGCCAATGATAGGCATAGTTGGGACTTGTGCAAGTATGATTATTGGAGAGGACTTGTGGGAGTTCGTGGATGATGATAGAGCCATAATTATCCCAGTTGAAGTGCATAGCGGTAGCGGAGATAACACAGTTGGAGCTATAAAAGCAATGGAATCAGCTTTAAAGTTGGGAATAATTGATAAAGAAGAGTTCGAGAGGCAGAAATTTTTATTAAAAAAAGCTACAGAGATTGAGAAAAGAAGAGGAATGGCAAAAAAAGAGTATATAAAGCCAACTTATGATGATGATTTAAACGAAGCCATAAATGCCTTAAAGGATTTGAAAGAAAAAGATGGAAAGATAGCGTGTGTATTGAATGCTAAGAAAGAAACTGCCTATTTGTTTGCCCATCCTTTAATTGTATTGAATAAATATTTTAACTGTGTAAATATAGCAAACTTAGATATAAATAAGGGACTTCCGAAGATAAGAAGGGATGCACAAAATATATTAAATAGATTTAAGGCAGATTATATTACAGGAGGTTTAGATGAATATCCAATAACTGGGGAGAAAGCTGTGGAGATATTAAAAGATTTGGATGTTGAGGCAATTGTTGTCTCGGGTGTTCCTCATGCCTTGCCTATTGAGAAGATAGATAAAGATATAATAAAGATAGGCATAAGTGATGGGCCAAGAACATATCATCCAATAAAAGAGATTTATGATTATGCGATTGTTGAGTTGGATGCTCATGCAAAGGTTTTAGGGAAAAAAGATATTGTTAAGTCGAGGTTTGGTGAAATATTGGATTATATGCTAAGTAAGATTTAAAAACTTGAAGTGTGATATAAAATAAAAAATATTGCTATTTTTGTGGTGATATTATGGACAAGCCATGGGTAGAAAAATATAGACCAAGAACATTGGATGATATTGTTGGACAGGATGAAATTGTAAAGAGATTAAAAAAATATGTTGAAAAAAAGAGCATGCCGCATTTGTTATTTAGCGGACCTCCAGGGGTTGGAAAGTGCTTAACAGGAGATACAAAGGTTATTGTAAATGGAGAGGTTAGAAAAATTGGAGAAGTTGTTGAAGAAATTAGCAATGGAGAATTTGGGGCAACTTTAGCTAATAACTTAAAAGTTTTAGGAATTGATGAAGATGGAAAGATTAGAGAGTTTGATGTGCAGTATGTTTATAAAGATAAAACCAACACTCTGATAAAAATAAAAACCAAAATGGGTAGAGAGTTGAAAGTAACAACTTACCATCCTTTATTAATAAACAACAAAAATGGAGAAATAAAATGGGAGAAAGCAGAGAATTTAAAGGTTGGAGATAAATTAGCAGTCCCATGTAATATTGTTTATAAAAAAGATAGCTTTATCTTTAAAGATGAAAGATTAAAAGGAAAAGGTTTAGTTATAAATGAAAATATATTAAACTATTTATCAAAAAAATTAAATTTAGATGTTGATTTGAGTAAAGATGTTTTAAAAGAAATTCTCTACAAATTAGAGTCAACAGATGGCAATGTAGATGATAAGCTAAGAGATGCAATATCTTACATTATATTCTTACATGAAAATCAATTATATTGGGATGAAATTGTTGAAGTTGAGCAATTAAATGGTGATTTCATAATCTATGACTTACACGTTCCAAAATACCACAACTTCATCGGTGGGAATTTACCAACTATATTGCATAATACAACTGCTGCTTTATGTTTAGCAAGGGATTTATTTGGAGAAAACTGGAGAGACAACTTTTTAGAACTGAACGCCAGCGATGAAAGGGGGATAGATGTTATTAGGACAAAAGTTAAGGAATTTGCAAGAACTAAACCAATTGGGGATGTGCCATTTAAGATTATATTCTTAGATGAGAGCGATGCATTAACCGCTGATGCACAGAACGCTTTAAGGAGAACAATGGAGAAATATTCAGATGTTTGTAGATTTATCTTGAGTTGTTTAACTGGGGATGCAAAAATAACCCTTCCAGATGAGAGAGAGATAAAAATAGAGGACTTCATAAAAATGTTTGAAGAAAGAAAGCTTAAACATGTTTTAAATAGAAATGGAGAAGATTTAGTTTTAGCAGGGGTTAAATACAACTCAAAGATTGTTAATCATAAGGTTTATAGGTTAGTTTTAGAGAGTGGTAGGGAGATAGAAGCAACAGGAGACCACAAGTTTTTAACAAGAGATGGATGGAAGGAAGTTTATGAATTAAAGGAGAATGATGAAATATTGGTTTATCCAGCATTGGAAGGGGTTGAGTTTGAAGTTGATGAGAGGAAGATAATTAACATAGAAGAGTTCTATGAATTCTTAACAAACTATGAAATTAAAATTGGCTATAAATCATTAGATGAAGCAAAAACCTATAAAGAGTTAATAACAAAAGATAAAGAGAAGATATTAAACAGAGTTTTAGAGCTATCAGATAAATACAACAAATCAGAGATTAAAAGAAAGATTGAGGAAGAATTTGGAATAAAAATATCACTAACCACTATAAAAAACCTCCTTAATGGAAAAATTGATGGATTTGCTTTAAAATACATTAAGAAAATTAAAGAACTTGGATGGGATAAGATAACTTATGATGATGAAAAAGCGGGCATCTTTGCAAGGTTATTGGGCTTTATAATTGGAGATGGGCATTTATCAAAATCAAAAGAAGGAAGAATAATGATAACTGCCACAATAAACGAACTTGAAGAGATTAAGAAAGATTTAGAAAAATTAGGCATAAAAGCATCAAACATAATTGAAAAAGATATTAAGCATAAATTGGATGGTAGAGAAATTAAGGGTAAAACATCATTTATCTATATGGATAATAAGGCATTTTATTTATTGCTAAACTTCTGGGGAGTTGAAATTGGAAATAAAACTATAAAAGGTTATAATATACCAAAATGGGTAAAATATGGAAATAAATTTGTTAAAAGAGAGTTTTTGAGAGGTTTATTTGGAGCTGATGGAACTAAACCGTATATCAAAAAATACAACATAAATGGAATTAAATTAGGAATAAGAGTCGAAGATATAGCCAAAGATAAGACATTAGAGTTCTTTGAGGAAGTTAAAAAGATGCTGAAAGAGTTTGAAGTTGAATCAGATATTAGAATCAGTAAAATTGATAACAAAAACTTAATTGAGTTGGTAGTGAAAGCAAATAATAAAAACTATCTAAAATATCTATCAAGAATATCCTATGCCTATGAAAAAGACAACTTTGCAAGGTTAGTTGGAGAGTATCTAAGAATCAAGGAAGCATATAAGGACATAATCCTAAAAGAGATTGCTGAAAATGCATTGAAAGAAGCAGATGGTGAAAAATCTCTAAGAGAATTGGCAAGGAAATATAATGTTCCAGTTGATTTTATAATAAACCAACTTAAAGGAAAAGATATTGGATTGCCAAGAAACTTTATGACCTTTGAAGAGTTCTTAAAAGAAAAGGTCGTTGATGGAAAGTATGTTTCAGAAAGAATCATTAAGAAAGAGTGTATTGGTTATAGAGATGTCTATGATATAACCTGCCATAAAGACCCTTCATTTATAGCAAATGGATTTGTGTCTCATAACTGCAATTATCCGAGCAAGATTATTCCTCCAATTCAATCAAGATGTGCAATATTTAGGTTTTCACCATTAAAGAAGGAGGATATAGCTAAAAAGCTAAAAGAGATTGCCGAAAAAGAGGGATTAAAATTAACTGAAAGTGGGTTGGATGCAATAATTTATGTCTCTGAGGGAGATATGAGAAAGGCAATAAACATTTTGCAGACAGCAGCAGCTTTAAGTGATGTTATAGATGATGAGATTATTTATAAGGTCTCATCAAGGGCAAGACCAGAGGAAGTTAAGAAAATGATGCAATTGGCTTTAGATGGAAAGTTTATTGAAGCAAGAGATTTATTATACAAGTTGATGGTTGAGTGGGGAATGAGTGGGGAAGATATATTAAACCAGATGTTTAGGGAAATAAACAGCTTAGATATTGATGAGAGGAAGAAGGTTGAGTTGGCAGATGCCATTGGTGAAACTGACTTTAGAATAGTTGAAGGGGCTAATGAAAGAATTCAGTTGAGTGCATTATTGGCTAAGATGGCTTTAATGGGGAAGTAATTAAAGAGAATTACAATTATTTTTAATTTTTTGATAAATCTTTATTTCTATTTTTTATATGAAGAGGTTGGTTGTATGAAAAGGGTTGTAATTGCAGGAACATCAAGTGAGGTAGGGAAAACAGTCATCTCAACTGGAATTATGAAGGCATTATCAAAAAAATACAATGTTCAGGGCTATAAAGTAGGGCCTGACTATATAGACCCAACCTATCACACAATAGCCACCGGAAATAAATCAAGAAATTTGGACTCTTTTTTTATGAATAAGGAGCAGATAAAATATTTATTTCAAAAACATTCAAAGGATAAAGATATAAGCATAATTGAAGGAGTTAGGGGACTTTATGAGGGAATATCTGCGATAGATGATGTTGGAAGTACAGCAAGTGTTGCCAAGGCATTAGATAGCCCTATAATTCTACTTGTAAATGCAAAGAGCTTAACAAGAAGTGCAATAGCAATAATAAAGGGATTTATGAGTTTTGATAATGTAAAGATTAGAGGAGTTATTTTCAACTTTGTTAGGAGTGAAAACCACATAAAGAAATTAAAAGAGGCAATAAGTTATTACCTTCCAGAGATTGATATAGTTGGTTTCATCCCAAGAAATGAAGATTTTAAAGTTGAAGGGAGACATCTTGGCTTAGTTCCAACACCAGAAAACTTGAAGGAGATAGAAAATAAAATAGAGCTATGGGGAGATTTGGTTGAAAAATATTTGGAGTTAGATAAGCTTGTTGAGATAGCTGACGAGGATTTTGAAGAGGTTGATGATGTTTTTTTATGGGAAGTTAATGAAAATTACAAAAAAATAGCTGTTGCTTATGATGAGGCATTTAATTTTTACTATTGGGATAACTTTGATGCTTTAAAAGAAAATAAAGCTAAGATAGAGTTCTTCAGCCCTTTAAAAGATAGTGAAGTTCCAGATGCTGATATCTTATATATAGGGGGAGGTTATCCAGAGATGTTTAAAGAAAAACTAAGTAAAAATAAGGAGATGATTGAAAGTATTAGAGAGTTTGACGGCTATATTTATGGAGAATGTGGTGGATTAATGTATTTAACAAAGTCCATTGATAATGTGCCAATGGTTGGCTTATTAAACTGCTCTGCGGTTATGACAAAGCATGTTCAAGGGCTTAGCTATGTTAAGGCAGAGTTTTTAGAAAACTGCCCAATTGGAAGGAGAGGATTAAAGTTTAAGGGGCATGAATTTCATTATTCAAAGCTTGTTAATGTAAAAGAAGAAAGATTTGCCTACAAAATAGAGAGAGGGAGGGGAATTATTAATAAATTGGATGGAATTTTTAATGGCAGAGTTTTAGCTGGTTATTTACACAATCATGCTGTAGCTAATCCTTATTTTGCCTCATCTATGGTTAATTTTGAAGAATA
>JBDOKN010000100.1:0-2539 GCA_039833665.1 Methanocaldococcus sp. | reverse complement strand
GCCTCCCAAACTTTAATATTTTTCATCTCAAATGGGTCATGTGCCAATGTTATGGCCCCATCTAAGCACATAGCCATTAACTCTAAATCCTCCAAACCCCTTGTATCTGAGTGTATGTGAGTATCTATCAACCTCTCACCCCACAAAAATAAATAACAAATGCTAAAATTACTCTATTTTTCTCCCAACTGGCATCAATAATAGAGGATGCTCTTTAATTTTCAAAACCTCCTTTACCTCATCATCATAAAATGCTCCAACCGATACTGTCCCCAAACCTAAGGAAGTTGCCATCAGGTATATGTTCTGAGCCACATGCCCAACCTCCATATGGACGTATCTAAACCCTCTATCCCCATAAACACTTATTGTTCTTTCATAATTTGCAGCTATAATTAAAACAATTGGAGCTACAGCAATAAACATCTGTCTCAATGCTGCTAAAGCCAATTCATACCCAACTTCTTTCTCCAAAACTCTAACTATTGAATGCCTCTCTGGGATGTATTTATAAACTCCCTCTTCAATTCCAATAACATCCTTAACATTTACATAAATTTCAAGTGGATAGGTAGCTCCAGCAGAGGGAACTGTCTTAAAACCCCTCTCATCGGTTATTCCATAGGCGGCAAATAAAATATGAGATAACTCTCTCAAAGTTAATGGAGATGAGCTATACTCCCTAATAGACCTCCTCTTTATCAAAACATCCTCTAACTTTATCTCCTCTATATCTGGTAGTTGAATCTCCATATTACTCCCCTCTTTTATAGTCATTTTTATTGCTTCTGTTATTTTTAATTTTTTATTATTTATTTTTGTTTTTCTCTTATAACTACCTTTCCTTTGTTTGATGGAACAATTTTTATTTTTGCATCCCTAAAATCTCTATAAAGTGTCTTTCCTTCAAACAATCTATCTAAAAAGATAGCCAAAGCTGCAACTTCTGAGTGTGGCTGATTACCAACGGATATGTTATAATCGGCAAGTTCATAAACTTCCTTTGGAACTTTTTCAGCTCCAATGATAATTAATATATCCTTATCTTTACTTATCTCTTTTATTTCTGGCATTATCTCATTTATATTTGCCCCATACATCGTTAAATGAATTACAACCCCTCTTTTTTTAAATTCTTTTATGTATTTCTTCCAATGCTTTTCAACAACAAACTTAAAGTTACCTCCCCAACTCTCTACAACCTTTTTAACGCTGTTTTCAACATGCTCATCTTCAACTGTAAATATTATCTTATCTGCTCCCAAAGCCCTTGCAGTTAAAGCTACATGGGTGGATATCCTCTTATCCCTATCTCCCCTATGCCCTAATCTCAAAACTTCAACAACCATAATAACTCCCTATTTAACTAATTTATATAAATATTTATACAAATCTTTTAATGGAATGTCATATTTTTTAGCTATCTTCTTCAAATCCTCAAATTCAGGTTTTTGAGAGATTATTTCATCATCAACACTCCCAATTTTTAATCTAACATCTTCATTAAATAGTTTTATTGTTTTAAATTCCCTATCTGCTATCATCCTATTTATTTCAAACACCCTAACTCCTAAACTACCCGTTTCCCTCATTATAATCTTAGCTACCTCATTAACTCTATCTCTATCAACAACCACCCTTATAGTGTAAGCAGGTCTATTCTTTTTCATAAATGTTGGGATAAAATGTAAATCCCTAACCTTTCCATCTAAAACATCATATAAATAGCCCAATATCTCAGGTGAAACATCATCAACATTTGTTTCTAATAAAACCATTTCTTCCATCTTTATATTTTCAATCTTAAAAACTCTTAAAGTATTTGGAAAGTTATTAAAATCTTTATCCCCTGCACCATAGGAGATTTCTTTTATTGTAAAACTTTCCTTAATTAATCTTGGATTTATATACTTTATAATAGCCGCTCCTGTAGGTGTTGTCAGCTCTTCATTAATATCTGAGAAAAATATTTTAAACCCTCTTAATATCTCAGCAGTTGCAGGAGCTGGGACTGGATATAAACCATGTTCTGTTTTTACAAAACCATTACCTACATTTATTGGTTTATAAAAACACTTATCTTTTAGATTTAACTTATTTATTATATAAGATGCCCCAACTATATCAGCTATTGTATCATAATTCCCAACCTCATGGAAATGGACATCTTCAATATCAACATTGTGAATTTTGCTTTCAGCTTCAGCCAATATCTTTAAAATCTCTAAGGCAGTTATCTTAATCTTTCTATGAATATCAGAGCTATTAATAATGTTCTTAATGTCTTTATAGGTATCTGCCTTATAATAAACATCTTTTGGAATTATATTAACTTTATTTGCCAATATATGGCATTTTTTAATCTTTTTTATCTCTATATCGACATCAATAACCTTTTTAATTGTATTTATAAACTCTTCTTTATCAACAAAATCAACCATGGCTGATAAAAACATATCCCCACTAATTCCAGAAAATGGGTCCAATAAGAACATAAAAATCTCCTCCTTTTATTTTTTAAAGTTTAAAAAAAGAGATT
>JBDOKN010000099.1:0-5751 GCA_039833665.1 Methanocaldococcus sp. | reverse complement strand
AACTCTTCTTTATCAACAAAATCAACCATGGCTGATAAAAACATATCCCCACTAATTCCAGAAAATGGGTCCAATAAGAACATAAAAATCTCCTCCTTTTATTTTTTAAAGTTTAAAAAAAGAGATTAAAAATTAAAAGTTTAAAAAATTAATTTAAATAATCGGTCCCATAATCTACTTTATAAATCTTAAATCCTGGCTGGACACCAAAGTTTGTTGGGTCCATTGTTGCCTTAACCAACCTTATATGTTTCAATCCATACCCATCCAAGAAGTGCAATTTAGCATAAACGCTATCCTCCAAGTTTCTTGTTGCTAACCACGCATAGCCCCTTCCATCTGCCTCCAATCTAACAAACTCTGATATCTGCCCATCTTTGTTTAGTATAACCTCCCTAACTCCTAACGGTGTCTTAACATACAACTTATGTATTTTAAACGTTCCAACAATCTTTGTTTGTCCATTTACTTTTTGAACAATCACTGTTGAAATGTTTGTGTTATTTATTAATGTAATGTAATTGTAGCCATATACATTTACATTTGCTAAGATTGTGCCATTTCCTAAGTAATAAGATGTTCCTTTATAAAACACTCCTTTCTCTCTCTTTTCATTTGGAGTGTTTGGTGGTAAAGAGAAGTTCCAGAATCCAAACATACTCCAAACTGGGGCTATATCTGTCATTCTGTTGTAAGTTATTAAATAGTCAGGATTTGGATGTTTTGGATGAGTTGCATTTAAAACTAATTTTGCCTCTTCATCACTTAAACCATATTTTTTAGTCAATATTTCATAAGCTTTACTTCTACTTACTGGTAAGATTTCATTCAATATCTCAACGGTTTTTGAAACATTGTTTTTAGTATAGTTCATTAAAACACTACCCTCTTTAAATGCCTCATCCCCACTTGTTGCCAACATCCTAATTATTCCAATAGATAGGTTTTCGTTTGATGTAGCGAAAGCCCTCCCAACCCAGTAAGCTCTTGGAGTGTTCTGGCTTCCACCATCAAATGTTACCATTCTTCTTGCTTCATAAGTGTAGATGTGCCCGTTATCCCACCAACAGGTTATAACTGAGTTGTTTGGAGCACTTGCCTTTATCCAATCTAACCCCTCTTTCCATCCGTCGTTAAATGTTGGTGCTGTTGAGAATGGAATCACAGCAGATAATGGTGGGATAATAACTCCAATACAAAGCAGTAATGTAGAGAGTTTTATCATCACTTCTTTTTTATCGTTTATTGAGGAAATAATATCTGATATTTTGTATATAGTTAGTATAGCCAATACAACCAAAAACCCGTAGGCAATTACGGGGACATAAGTTGTTGGTAGTAGTATCTCAGAAATTTTTGTGGAGTATTTTGACAATATTATTAAACCAAATATTCCTGCTGGGATTCCTATCCCATATACTGCAATATCGTTTTTCATTTTTAATAATCTATCTAACTGCCCAATAAGGATTCCTAAACCAATAGCTAATGGAGGAGTTGCCAATGCCGCAAATCTAATCCCTTTTGTTGCGGCATATAAAGTTATAGATAACCAAATAGCCAGTAATAGAGCATATTTTACATCAAATTTAACTTTTTTATGCCTCAATGATATAAATGACAATATTATTCCAAAAATTCCAGCTATTGCAATAGTTTTTGAACCAATAGCGTTTATAAATATTTCTCCCCATGAACTTGGTTTTGCAAGCTCTGCAACTGTTGTATAAACATTAGGCCAGCCAGTAGTTTGTGAGTATGTTGAAAGTATTTGTTTATAACCTAAGGGTGATGTAATTGGTGATATTGCTGTTCCTATACCATATATTACCGTTATTAATGCAAGAGAACCAATTATGTATAATAATGAGAGGTAAATAACGTTCTTAAAGTTTCCAATGTCAATAAACTCTTTTATTTTTACTTGTGATTTTAATATTGCCAATATGATAATATACATTACCAAAAAGGCAGTTATTATATCGAATCCATACCACCAAGCTCCCCACATCTTTGGAGCTACTGCTGTTAATATTACAGCCAATAAGGCAAATAACTCAAACTCCACATTTTCATTTTTCATCTTTTTAATTCCTGCTATTATTAAACCTATTAAAATGAATGCCAATGATATTGCATAAAATAACACTGAGGCAATAACTACGCTTTCTCCTGAGGCAATGTTTAAATAAGCTCCAATTATTAGCTCGGTTGTTAATGCAACAATGATAAATAAAGAGATAGGATTTTTTAAATCTTTTTTAAATAAAGCAGTTTTTTCTTGGCTGTGTATTGCCTCAAGGATAAACCACACTATAAAGAGTATTGGTAAAACTTCAAATATAGGAGTGTCTGCAAATCCAGCACAGGTCTTATATAACAATCCGGGGGCGGATATTAAGGCAATTGCCCCAACAATTCCCCCAATATTGCTGTTTGTAATCCTCCTAACTATAAAATAAACGGGTATTCCTAATAACATCCCCAACACTGCGGGAACCCAGAAGGCGGCGTTCATAATGCTTACTGTTGCGTCAATAGAATGCCATATTTTATAAAGGGTTAATGTTGCCAAGCATATAACTGGTGGTTCCCAAGAAATTGGATGTCCTGGGGGGGCATATTGATACAAATCATAAGGCACTTCCTTCCCATTAACAACCTTTAACGTATCCCCACAATGTCCATTGTTGTAGAGATTTTCTGATAATCTTAAATAATAGTAAGGGTCTAATGCTAAAAGATACATTCTTCCATGTTCATCTGAAAACATGTCTTTTAAAAACTCATTTCCTTGGGCAAACTTCATATCCGCTGTTTGAGCCCTAAGTTGGAAGCTTATAAACATCAGCATTAATACAATTAAAAAGACCTTTATCCATTTTTTTTCTTTGAAGAAGTTATTTATTTTCTCTATCATGAGTTTCACCCTTATATACGTAACCATCAATTACCGTTATTAACCCATTCTCTTTAATGATTTCATATAGTTTAGGCAAAACCTTATTTATATTTTCTTCAACATCAACACATTCAATAATCACTGGGAGGTTTGTGGCTAATCTGAATATGTCGAACTCCGCCACCCCTCTAACTCCATAACCGCATATTCCTTTATAGACGGTAGCTCCGTTAATCCCCTCCTTCTTTAATACCTTAACTATATACCTATACATCAACTCTCCTTTAAATTTGTCCCCCTCCTTTAAATAAATTTTTAAAATCTTTGCTTTTATCATTATCTCACCTAACTTATTTAAACATAAGTAGTGCTAAAACTCTACCAAAATAAACCATAATTAAACAGCCAATTATATTGATTATTATATTTAGTAGGGCTTTAAATAATAATCCTTCATCAATCAAGGCAAAGGTTTCATAAGAGAATGTTGAAAATGTTGTTAAAGCCCCACAAAATCCAGTTCCAATAAGTAATTTATGCTCGGTTGATATTGGAATAAATAAAGAGCCATACAACAAAAACCCCAAGATAAAGCTTCCTATTAAATTAACTATTAATGTTCCCGTTGGTATGCCAAACTTTATTGGAATAATTCCACTGATTAAATATCTAAAAATAGCACCAAAAAATCCACCAACTCCTATTAGTAACAACTCTCTAAGCATTTCAACACCTTTAAATTTTTATTTTAGTGTTCTATCATAAACACAAACTGTTAAATATGAAAAGTCCTCATTAGCAATTTCTTTTAGAGATTTTAATATAATTTTTTCATTAGGATATGTTAAATTTTCTAAAACCCATATTTTTGTTTCTGGATTTATTCCATTGTCTATTAAAAACTTTGCATCTTCCTTTAAATTGTTTGGTAAGAATATAACTTTCTCATGATTTTTTATCAAATTTAAAAGCTTTTTTTTGTTTTTTTCTTTTCCATGGAGTGTTATTATATAATAGTCCTCCCAAGAAATTTTTAGTTTTGCAGCTGCTATTTGTATGGATGAAATTCCGGATATAACTTCAATATCTTCTTTTTTAGCTCCAATCTTTAATAACGTTTTTAATAAACCACTAAAACATGGGTCTCCAGTGGATAGTATGGCAATATTTTTATTTTTTAAATTTTCATCTTTTATTAGTTTTTTTAACTCCTCAATTAAATTTCTTGTTAGGGTTATTTTTTTATCTTCATCAATATTGAATAATTCCAAAGCCCTCTTACTACCAACAACCAAATCAGCATTTTCAACAATTTTTATTGCTTTCAAGGTTAGATACTCTTTATCTCCGGGTCCAATGCCAACTATATAAATCATGGTTTCACTCTCAACCATTAAATTTTAGATGGTCATAGAAAACCATATAATACAATTTCCCATAAATTTTTTAAAAGTTTCATCAAAAAGTTTTTTTACAATTTTTATAGAAAGTTCTTGTTCTTTAAAATTTATTGAAGATTTATATATTTTATTATGTTTATTACGGTGAGATTGTGATTGATGATGATTACGATGTTGTAATTATTGGAGGAGGACCAATAGGTTGTATAACTGGGGAGAACATAAAAAACGGTAAAATTTTAATTGTTGAAGAGCATCAATCCATAGGAGTGCCTTTGCAGTGTGCTGGATTAATTAGCAAAAATGGGGTTAAAGAGCTTGGAAATCCAAAAGGGGTTGTTAATAAAGTAAGAGGGGCTTATATATACTCAAAAAATAATATGGTAAAGATAGGAAATGAGGAAGTTAGGGCTTATGTTTTTGAGAGAAAGGTTATGGACAAAGATATTGCCATTAGAGTAGCAAAAAAGTGTGATTTTTTATTAAAATCCTATGGAGAAGTTGAGAAGGATAAAAATGGTTATAAGGTTAAAATAATTCACTTAGGAGAAGAAATAAATTTAAATCCAAAGGTTATTGTTGGAGCTGATGGTTCTAAAACAATAACAGGAAAAAAATTGGGGTTAGTAAATAACAAAAATAGGGAGATTTTGTCAAGCTGTCAGTTTGAAATGGTCAATGCCAATGTAGATGATGATTTTGTTTATATTTTCTTAGATAGGCGATATTCAGAGAGGTTTTTTACTTGGATTATTCCAATGGGAAAGGATAGGGTTAGGGTAGGGTTGATAGATGGAGGAAACTGCTACAACAAGCTTATGAAATTTATAAATGAAAATAAAGTAGCTAAGGAGATATTGAAAAATGCTACAATAACAGAATTTTCTACTGGCTCATTACCAATTGGTTATTTGAATAGAGCTTTTAAAGATAATGTTTTATTGGTTGGAGATGCTGCCTGTCATGTAAAGCCGCTGAGTGGGGGAGGTTTGTATTTTGGAGCTGTTGGGGGGAAGATAGCTGGTGAGGTTATTAATAAATATTTAGATGGGGAAGTGGATAGTTTAGAACTTTATGATAAAAAATGGAAAGAGAGATTTGGAAGTGAAATAAAAAATGGTCTAAGAGTTAGGAAATTTCTTTTAAAGTTGGGAGATGATACCTTAGATAAAATCATTGAGAAATTATCAAAAAGTGATTTAATTGACTATATTAATAGATATGGAGACATGGATAAACAGGCATCCTTGGCTATAAGAGTCCTAAAATCATTAGATTTTGGAATTGGGTTTAGAATTTTGAGAGATTTGTTATAAATTACCTTATACTTAAAATCTCCTCATGCAAAGCTTTTAAAACCTCTAAGTAATCAACCTCCCCATTTTCAATTTTATCCATAATCTCCTCCAACTCTCTCGTTCTCTCCTCAGATATTAAATGAGGATAATT
>JBDOKN010000098.1:0-2341 GCA_039833665.1 Methanocaldococcus sp. | reverse complement strand
AGGAGATTGTTGAAGAAGTTTTAAAGAAAAGAAATATGGAGGGGATAGAATGAAGCTATTCAAATATCCCGGAGTTCAAAATACTGATGAAACATTAAAAATAGCTGTTGAGAGAGCTAAGAAGGGGGATATAAAAAGTATTGTTGTTGCCTCATCCACAGGAGAGACAGCTAAAAAATTGCTTGATTTGTTAGAAAAAGAAGGGTTAGATTTAAATGTTGTTGTCGTCACTTATCATCAGGGATTTCATGGAGAGGATATAATATCAATGAAGAAAGAAGTTGAGGAAGAGTTAAAGAGAAGAGGAGCTAAGGTATTTAGGGGTAGTCATGCATTAAGTGGTGTTGAAAGAGGAATATCTAACAAATTGGGAGGTTATGGTCCTGTTCAAGTTATTGCTGAGACGTTAAGAACTTTTGGGCAGGGCGTTAAGGTTTGTTACGAAATAACAATCATGGCATGTGATGCTGGTTTGATAAAGGCAAAAGAGGAGGTTATAGCCATTGGAGGGACAGGTAGAGGGGCAGATACAGCGATGGTTATAAAGCCAGCTAATATGAACACTTTCTTTAATATAGAAGCAAGAGAGATTTTATGTATGCCAAGAATTAAAAAGAAAGTGAAAGAAGATGATGAGTAAATTTAAATATTTGCTATTTCTTGTTGTATTTGCAGTATTTTTCTTAACATTTGCTTTTTTTGACAACAGTAGTAAAAGTCATCAGAATGATGATGAACAAAAACCAATAATTTTAGTTCATGATGTCTCTCCAATATATTTTGATGAATTAAAAGATATAGTAAAAATTATAGATAAATATCATTACCAAAATAAAACCTACCTCTTTTTAATTGTTAATCATGCAAATGAGCATAATTTAAAAAATTATCCTAAATTTGTAGATTATCTCCATAAATTAGAGGAAAAGGGATATCATATAGAGTTCCACGCTTATAATCATATAGGAGATGAGTTCAACTGCAATAAAACTGTTGCAGAAGAAAAATTAAATAAGTCATTCAAAATTTTAGAAGAATGTAATTTTAATTCTAAAAAAATAAAATATTTCATTCCACCAAGATATAAATTGTCAGAAGATGCTGAAAAACTGTTTTTAGAGAGAAATATTATAATAATTCTCGAAAATAAAATGATAACAGAAAAAGATGGAAAAATAGATAAAATTGACATTACAAATAGAGAATATACTTGGTATCTCCCAAAATATCTATCAAAAATAGTTGAAAAGATTGCTCTAATTGATTATAAATTAAGTATAAAACAAAATAGAAAATTCTTTCTTTCAATTCATCCAAAGGCAGTTAATTACGGTGGTGGATTAGAATTTTTGGACATATTTTTAAATGAAACGTCAAAAAATTAATTATAATAACTCAACAAAGTTTTCTATAATCTTTAATCCAACTTTTCCACTTTTTTCTGGGTGGAATTGTGTAGCAAAGACATTATCTTTATTTATAACGCTTGGGAATTCTCTACCATAATCCGTTTTTCCAATCACACAATCTTCGGCTGGATTTACATAGTAAGAATGAACAAAGTAAAAATAACTATTATCTTTTATATTCTCAAATAGTGGGCAGTCCCTAACTATTTCTACATTATTCCAGCCCATGTGTGGGAGTTTCTCAACATCTCTAAACTTAACCACATTGCCCTTTATAATTCCTAAACCTTTAATTCCTTTTTTCTCTTCACTCTCTTCAAATAAAACTTGCATTCCTAAGCAGATACCTAAGAAAGGAACTTTTTCAGAGATGATTTTATATATGGTCTCTTTCAATGGGGCTAAATTTTCCATTGCACTTCCAAAGTTTCCTACTCCTGGTAGAATCACCTTATCACAAGCTAATAGTTCCTCGCTATTATTGGTTATTATAGCTTTATCGTAAAGCTCAACCGCCTTTTGAATACTCCTCAAATTTCCTGCGTTATAGTCGATGATGCCAATCATCTTTATCCCTAAAATTTAAAGTTCTTGGACTTCTTTTATTGTATCTAAAATCTTCTTTAAAGCTCTCTTAGCATCTTCTTCACTTTTTAAACCAGTAATAACAACTTTACCACTACCAAAGATTAAAACAACAACCTTTGGGTCATCCAACCTATAAACAAGACCAGGGAATTGCTCTGGCTCATATTCAGTTCCTTCAACCATTAAGGCAATATCATCCAAGTTTGGTTCAATACCTAAATCAGCTGTTGCAACCATATTTTGTATTTTAATTTCTGGATTTTCAATAACATCAATTCCAGCATCTCTTAACTCTTTTATAATCTTTTTAATAGCTATTTCCGCCTCTTCCTTGCTTTTGGCTC
>JBDOKN010000097.1:0-2408 GCA_039833665.1 Methanocaldococcus sp. | reverse complement strand
CTTATAAAATCCATACAGAGTTGGGGGATAAATTTATCTATGCAATAGATGCAAAGAGGAAGATTAGAATTGGAGCTGATTATGAATTAAAGCATAACGATGTTATTAAGATAGTTTCAGCCGCAAAATAAGTTTTTATGACCTTTATAGTTCAAAAACCTTACTCATACATCCAGCTAACAACCCAGCTATTGCATCATCTAAAAACATAAATCCTTTTTTATCCAATTCCCCAATTATCCCAGGTTTTTTAGCATCGTAAAATCTAAAGTTAAATATTGCCTTAGTTCCAGCAATCTCATTTGCTATTGATAAACCAATAACCTCATCAACATATACATAATTTGGGTCTTCATCATAATTAAATGGCAAGTTATTAGCTTTTCCCTCTTTATCCAA
Organism: Methanocaldococcus sp.; assembly: GCA_039833665.1. Lineage (GTDB taxonomy): Archaea > AGJL01 > Methanococci > Methanococcales > Methanocaldococcaceae > Methanocaldococcus. The sequence goes on along the minus strand of JBDOKN010000097.1, from coordinate 2,009 downwards.
TAAAATAGCCGCAATTAATAAGGTTGAAACATTTGGATTATTTAATTGTTTTAATAAAACATTTTTAAGCTTATCTCTAACTATATCTCTTTCTTCATCACTTCCAATATACAATGCCATCCCAGCATCTAATAACTCATCAATAGTTATCCCAAACTCTTCTAACTTTTTAATAATCATTTTCTCACATGATATTGGAATTTTATAAAAATTAGGAGGTTTTAAGATTGTCTAAACCTTCTTAACTTTTATCTTCTATTTCTCATGTTTTATTAATTTAACTCTTTGTTTCTTTTAAATAACTTTTTGTTTATAATCCTTAAATACATGTTAAATTAAGTAAATCATATATTCAAAATCACAAAATTATTAAATAAAAAGTATAAATACCCCCCTTCTAAATATAATTAAAAAGGTTTTATAAGGTGAGAGCTTGTTTTTAAAGAAATTAATGGAAGCAAGGATGGCATATACTTTTGATGATGTCTTATTAGTTCCAAATGCTTCATGGGTTGAGCCAAAAGACACGGATGTTTCTACAGATTTAGCAGGTTTAAAGTTAAACATCCCCATAATTTCTGCGGCAATGGATACAGTAACAGAAAAAGAGATGGCTATTGCGTTGGCAAGATTAGGGGGTTTGGGAGTTATCCATAGAAACATGCCCATAGATGAACAAGTTCATCAAGTTCAGGCAGTTAAAAAAGCTGATGAAATAATTATCAAAGATGTTATCACCGTATCTCCAGATGATACTATTGGAGAGGCAATAAATGTTATGGAAACTTATTCCATCAGCGGATTGCCAGTCGTTGATAATGAAGATAAGTTAGTTGGGATTATAACACACAGAGATGTTAAGGCAATTGAAAACAAGACAAAAAAGGTTAAAGATGTAATGACTAAAAATGTTGTTTGTGCTAAGGAAGATGTTGAAGAAGAAGAGGCATTAGAGTTGATGTATGCAAATAGAGTTGAGAGATTGCCAATAGTTGATGATGAAAAAAGATTAATTGGTATTATAACATTGAGGGATATTTTAAAAAGAAGAAAGTATCCTCAAGCTGCAAGGGATAAAAAAGGTAGGTTGTTAGTGGCAGCTGCCTGTGGACCTCATGATTTTGAGAGAGCCAGGGCTTTAATTGAGGCAGAGGTTGATGCCATAGCCATTGACTGTGCCCATGCCCACAACATGAGAGTTGTTGAAAATGTGAAGAAATTTAAAGAAATGTTAGAAGGGACTGACATAAAATTAATAGTTGGAAATATAGCGACTAAAGAAGCGGCGGAAGATTTAATTAAAGCTGGAGCTGATGTTTTAAAGGTTGGAATAGGTCCAGGTTCAATCTGCACAACAAGAGTTGTTGCAGGGGTTGGAGTTCCTCAGCTAACTGCTGTTGCTGAAGTGGCAGATGTTGCAAAAGAACATAATATTCCTGTTATAGCAGATGGGGGAATAAGATACAGTGGAGATATTGCTAAGGCAATAGCAGCCGGAGCAGATGCAGTTATGCTTGGCTCTTTGTTGGCTGGAACTGATGAAGCTCCTGGGCAGTTAATGGTTATCAATGGAAGGAAGTATAAGCAGTATAGAGGAATGGGTTCGTTGGGAGCAATGACGGGAGGAGTTGGAGCTGGGGCTGATAGATACTTCCAGACATCAGCAAAAAGCCACATGAAACATGTAAAATTAGTTCCTGAGGGTGTTGAGGGAGCTGTTCCTTATAAAGGGGCAGTTGGTGAGGTTATATTCCAATTAATTGGTGGTTTGAGGGCTTCAATGGGATACTGTGGAGCTAAAAACATAAAAGAAATGCAAGAAAAGGCAAGATTTGTAATCATAACACCAAGTGGACAAGTTGAGAGTCATCCTCATAATATAATTATAACTAACGAAGCTCCGAATTACCCATTAGGTAAATAAATCTAAATTTTATTTTTAATTTTAAAAAGGGATAATTATGAAGCCAATATTAATATTTTTAGGGATTATTTTAATGTTTATTGGA
>JBDOKN010000096.1:0-3447 GCA_039833665.1 Methanocaldococcus sp. | reverse complement strand
TTTTAAGTAATCTTGATTTATAAAAATTTTGATTATTCTTTAATTTGAATAAATAAACATAAAAATTAATACTGATATTTTAAATACCATCTCCACTATAAATACAAAATCCCTTCGTCCTTTTTACCTCTCCTATTATTTACGGTGATAAAGAATGAAAAATGTTGAATTACTGTTAGATGACCCAAAAAAAGCTGTAATTGAAGTATCAAAGCCAATAATTATTGCTACATTCATTGAATCAATATATAGCTTAGTTGATAGCATTTGGGTCTCTGGGTTGGGGGCTGATGCCTTAGCTGCCGTTGGAGCAAGTTTTCCAATATTAATCAGTATATATGCCGTTAGTTGGGGTTTGAGCATTGGAATTAGCTCTGGGATAGCAAGGAGAGTTGGAGCAAAAAATAAAAAAGAAGCTGATGAAGTAGCAAATCATGCAATCATCTTAGCTCTAATCGCTGGGATTTTGTATATTATAGCAGTATATCCAAATCTTGATACTCTATTTAGCTTAATGGGAACTTATGGAGCTTGTAAGTCATTGGCTATAAAATACTCTGAAATATTAGTTTTAGGAACTATTATATTTACAATCTGCGATGCGTTGTATGGGATATTCAGGGGAGAGGGGAATACAAAGATAGTTATGATAGCAAGCATTATAGGCACTTTAACAAACATCGTCTTAGACCCAATATTTATCTATATATTAAACTTAGGAATAAGTGGGGCAAGTTATGCCACTTTAATGGCTATAATTGTATCACTCTTAATCTTAGCTTATGAGATGTTTATAAAAAAATCATGTTATGTTAATGTCAAATTATCAAAATTTAAGCCAAAGTTAGATATTATAGTTGATTTAATTAGGGTTGGGATTCCTTCGGCACTGATAGAGATTACTGTTGCAGTATCATTTTTTATAATGACATCAATAATCATGATGGTGGGGGATAGTAAGGGCTTAGCGGCCTATACCGGAGCTTTAAGAATAACCGACCTCGGTTTTATCCCCATGTTGGGATTGGCAAGTGGAGCAACATCAGTTATAGGAGCAACTTATGGTGCAAGGAGTTTTGAAAAATTAAAAACAGCTTACTTTTACACAATAAAAATTGGGGTTTTAATGGAAATTATTATAGTTGCCTTAATAATACTATTAGCCCCAATCTTAGCTTATTTATTTACTTACACAAAAACCTCAATGGAAATTCATGAAGAACTCGTTAGGGCTTTAAGAATAGTTCCATTGTATTTACTATTTACACCATTTATTTTAACGACATCCGCAATGTTCCAAGGAATTGGTAAAGGGGAAAAATCATTAGTAATTTCCATATTTAGGTCTTTAATATGTCATATATCCTATGCCTACCTATTTGCAATAATATTGAGATTTGGGATGTTTGGAATATATAGCGGTTTAGTAGTAGGAGAATTTACGGCTGGAATTTTTGCATTTCTATTTGGAGTTTTGGCTATAAAATCATTGAATAAAATCTAAATATATTAAAAACTAAATATCTGGGGATAATTATGATTGGATACGTTTTAAATGGAGAGCATGAAGAAATACCTTATGAAGAACTTAAAGCATTATTAGAAATTTTTGATTACAATGGAAGTGTTGAGAGATTAAAAAGATACGTTATAACGGAAAATAGCCCAGCCAAAAATATCGTTAAAAGAAGTGGATACATAGATGAAGGACATAGGATAATATTTAGATATAACTTAGAAGAGAAAAGTGTAAATTTAGTAAATAAAATTGTTGATGATTTTATAAACTCATTTAAAGATTTTGTAGCAGATATTGACTATCCCGACATTGATGAGAGTAAATCATTTGCCGTTAGAGTTTTAAAACTCCATAAAGATGAATTTACAAAATCAATAAATACATTAAAGATTGAAAGAGAAATTGGGGGAATTGTAAAATTAAAAACCAATGCAAAAGTAAATTTAACAAAACCAGATATATTAGTTAGAGTTGTTATCTTAGAAAACACATTTTTTATCTCCAATGTATTAGAGATGAGAGACAGGGAATATTTCCAAAAGAATAGACCTCATTTAAGAAAATACTTCCATCCGGGTTGTATGCTTCCAAAACTTGCAAGAGCTATGGTAAATTTAGCAAGAATTAAAGAAGGAGATATCGTCTTAGACCCATTTTGTGGAACTGGAGGGTTTTTAATTGAAGCTGGTTTAATTGGAGCTAAGCTTATTGGCTGTGATATAGATTGGAGAATGGCTTCTGGAACTTTAATAAACCTTGAAGAATACAACCTATTAGATAAAGTAATAAAAGTTAAGAAATTAGATGCCAAATATGTAAAAGAGTTTTTAAATGAACTAAACATAGAAAAAGTTGATGCCATTGTAACAGACCCGCCTTATGGTATATCCACATCAAAAAAAGGAGAGATTGAAAAAATATTAGAAACTCTTCCAGAGATTGTTAAAGAAAATGGATACTTTGTTTTTGCATATCCAAAAAAGATTGAGCTTGATATGAAATTAGAGGGACTTTATAAGGTATACATCCATAAGGGACTGATTAGACACATCCATGTTTATAAAAAAACCTAATATTATTACACTTAATGAAAATATTTATGAAAATTTATTAAAAATCAATTAAATTATAAGTCAAATATTTAAATACCCAACCGAAAAGTTTATATACTTGAAATGTAATGCATAATTATGCAAACATTGGGTGCCGCGGTAGTTCAGCCTGGGAGAACGCTGGACTGAAGATCCAGTTGTCGGGTGTTCAAATCACCCCCGCGGCACCAATTTGTGTGCCCCCATAGCTCAGATGGTAGAGCGACGGACTGTTAATCCGTAGGTCGCAGGTTCGAGTCCTGCTGGGGGCGCCATTTCACTCTCAATTTTTTTATTTTTTTATACCCAACATGGGCCCGTAGCTCAGCCTGGTCAGAGCGCTCGGCTCATAACCGAGTGGTCAAGGGTTCAAATCCCTTCGGGCCCACCATATAAAATCACTAATTAGCTCCGGTGGTGTAGTCCGGCCAATCATGCGGGCCTTTCGAGCCCGCGACCCGGGTTCAAATCCCGGCCGGAGCATCATTTGTCCTATTTTAAATCAAGATGTTATATGTGCAGGGGTCGCCAAGCCTGGCCAAAGGCGCTGGGCCTAGGACCCAGTCCCGTAGGGGTTCCAGGGTTCAAATCCCTGCCCCTGCACCATAGGTAAAGTGGCCGGGGTGGGGTAGTGGCCATCCTGGGGGACTGTGGATCCCCTGACCCGGGTTCAATTCCCGGTCCCGGCCCTTTTTATTTTTTCAACCTTAATTGTTCTAATCCTAAAAACATTACATATAACAACCTCCTACTATAGGATGCAATTGAAACAGGGCTTACGCAGGGCAAGTGTTTTATTGAATATATGATGCCCTCAAGGGCATCAAAATTCCAAAT
>JBDOKN010000095.1:0-1663 GCA_039833665.1 Methanocaldococcus sp. | reverse complement strand
AACATAATAAATCAATATAAATTGCTGTTTAGTTTAATAAAGGGATTTTTATTATTTATATACTATTTTAAAAGATTATCGCACTTATTTAAAGTATTTAAGCAGAAATTCATTCCGTTATCTTTTTATATGCTATTCTCTAAAAACTAATACATCTTACTAATGAGGTATAAAAAATAATAATTGGAATATAAAAATATGCATAATAATTAATTTTGTAGTTTTGGGTGATTAAATGATAAGTGTTAAAAATTTTTCAGAGAAAGTTATGAATCTTTATATAATAAAAAGAGATGGGAGAAAAGAGATATTTAATGTAAATAAATTAGCTAAATCTCTGATAAACAGTGGGGTAAATTATGGTAACTTAGACCAAATAATATCTGAAGTTTGCTCGAAAATTTACAATGGTATATCGACAGATGAGTTAAAAGATATTGTTTATAATGTTTTAAAAAGAGTAGATAGTGATGTAGCTGAAAATTATAGGAAAGGGATTATATTAAAAGTTAGAACATCAGAAAAAGAATTCGAACCGTTTGATAAAAACAAAATAGTTAATGCATTAATTAGAGAAGCAGGAGCAGATAGAGAAACAGCTAAAAGGATAGCTGATGAAGTTGAAAGAGAGCTAAAAAAATTAAAAGTCAAATATTTAACTGCACCAATGATTAGAGAAATCGTAAATGCAAAACTTATAGAATACGGATTTGAAGATTTAAGGCATAAACATACAAGGTTGGGAATGCCGGTCTATGATATAACCAAATTGATAAAGAGCGGTTCAAGAGAAAACGCCAATTTAATGTATAACCCAGAATCCATTCATAAGTGGGTAGCTGACGAAACAATGAAACAGTATGCTTTATTAGCTATATTTCCAAAGCATATAGCTGATGCCCACATAAAAGGAGATATTCACTTACATGATTTAGAATATGCAGCAACAAGACCAGTTTGTTTGCAACACGATTTAAGGCCATTCTTTATGCATGGGTTAAAAGTTGATGGGACTGGATTGCACACATGCGTTTCAAAACCTGCTAAGCATCCTGAGGTAGCTATTCAACATGCAGCTAAGGTTATGATGGCTGCCCAGACAAACATGAGCGGGGGGCAAAGTATAGATGAATTTAATGTCTGGTTAGCCCCTTATGTTAGAGGATTGAGTTATGATAGAATAAAACAGTTAATGCAGATGTTTATTTATGAAATGAACCAAATGTATGTGAGTAGGGGAGGCCAGTGCGTATTTAGTAGTATAAACTTAGAATTAGAAATCCCAGAATTTTTGAGGGATAAACCAGCAGTGATAGCTGGAACTACAAAAGGAACTTATGGAGATTATGAGGAAGAGGCAAAGTTAATCTTAGAGGCATTAGTTGATGTAATGATGGAAGGAGATGCGATGGGAAAACCCTTCTTATTCCCAAACTTTATAATTAAATTGAGAGAAAATGCTTTTAAAGATGAAAATAGAGAACTTATATATAAGATTCATCAATTATCTGCCAAATTTGGAATTCCTTACTTTATAAATATGTTCCCAGAGTGGCAGGTAGAAAACACTAACGCAATGGGATGCAGAACAAGATTAAGTGGTGGATGGACAGGAGATACTGAAATAGACACTTTGAGAACTGGAAATATGCAGTGGTATTCT
>JBDOKN010000094.1:3496-5856 GCA_039833665.1 Methanocaldococcus sp. | reverse complement strand
GTATTTTCAATAGAAGCACTTCCAGAATTTGACACTCCTTCAATATCAACAAATGATAAACTTGAATCTTCAATCTGCAGTCCATTGCCGTTTTCAACAATACCTGTTGATATTGAACTACCAATTATCTCATCAACATATAGTTTTCCCCCACTTTTAATGTCTCCAATGCTAACATCTATAAGCCCACTGAAATCTTTAATGTCTATTTCTGCATTAATACTTCCATTTACATACAACTTCTCAACTTTACCTCCATCTCCAACAAATATTTTTCCGTTATTTCCAGTAGAACCGTGTATTATGATTTCTTTTATTATACTCTTATCCTTAACTTCAATGTCACTTCCACTTAAGTGGTCTGCTTCTAAGGAATTTATAATTGAACAATCCTCCACTAATATTTCTGGATTCCCAGTTAATTTATCTATTTTCATATTATTTATTGTTGAATTTGATAGCTCAAATGTCGGACCGCCACTTAGGTCGTTTATTGTTATATCCCCAATATTTGTATTTTTAAACTTTACAGTCCCTCCACCGACAATATTCCCCAATTTCATTGTGGATATTCTTCCATTTTCAAATATTGTTTCTGCTCCTCCTCCAAAGTTACCACTATTGGTTTCAAATGTATTTATAACAAAGTTCTTAAATTCTATATCAGCTCCTCCAGTTATTTCTTCCACATAAAACTTACCAATATTTGCATTGCTTACAGTAAGTGAAACATCTCCTCCAATTTGAGATTCTCCACTATCTTTGTCCTTTATTATGAATTCTTGTATGTATGGAACATATACTTTTAAGCTTCCGCTACCAGTTAAATATGTCTGGAATTTATTTATTTTCCATAAATTACCTAATTTGTAGTTTGCACTTCCTTTTAAATATATGTCTCCATATACTTCTCCATTAGCATTTTCCTCAACACTTTTACTATTTATGGTTTTGGAAATATTTCCAGAAACATTTTTAACATCTCCAGAGAATATTAAATCTTTTGTTACCCATCCTTTCGAACTTCCTGAAACATCGATATAGAGGTTTCCTTCACCATTTTCGCTATTTGGAGTTTCATTATTGAGTATATTTACTTCAACAGATATCTCATTATTCATTTCATTAGATTCCGCTATTGTGTTTTCATAATCTACAACTATTTTAAGTGTGTGCTCGTAGGTATTGCTACCCTTATGTTTATGTTGTTTTTCACTACCTTTATTTTGATGTTTATGTTTCTCATCCCTTAATGTTGAGATGGTATAATCAAATACAACAGTTGTTGTATCATTTACATTTAATCCATATGCTGTCTTTGTATCAACTAACTCGTCATTATCATATAGAGCTACAATAAATGGTTTTGTAACATTTGCCTCTCCAATATTTTTTATAATTGCATATATTTTTACTGGGGTATTGTTTTTACACTTTCCACTCTGCTGATGTTTAAACTGGTTTTCTAAGCTTCCTTCATTTCCACTATTTTGAACATGTTCTCTATAACAGTGAGCTATTTCACTGTTATTATTTGAGTAAGTTACTTTTAAACTTTCTGGTACTAAATCAGGTAGTTTCTGATTATTTGTTGAAGTATTTTCTGTATTATTTTCTACTGTAGTTCCAGTATTTTCTGTATTATCATCATCACTATTGTCTGTTGTTGTATTAGTTTCATTAGTACTATTTTCTGTATTATTTTCTACTGTAGTTCCAGTATTAGAACTAAACTTTGCTTCAGTCACAAATACTCCCATATATTCTTTTTTGATATTTGAAGATTCATTCCCTAAAAAATTTGGATTATCTGCAAGTTGTACAGTTATTATTGCTCCTGCAATTAGGGCTCCTAATATAAGCAGTACAAACTCCAAAGATAATTGTCCTTTTCTTTTAACGAGTGCCATAGGAACCACCTGGATATATATACATATTTTTATATATTTGTTGTATATATATTTTGTTATGAAGTATTTAACAAATTTTTATTAAATAATAATATATAAAATTAAATTTTTATTTAGAATTAATAATATTTTATATTTACTTATTATAAAATTATGAATAATCTTTTATATATTTTTAAATAAATTTTATAAGTAGTTTTATAAAAAATAGTATAATAAGGATAATATTAGTGAGGAGATCAACTATGTCAAAATTAAAAACAAAAAAAAGAGGACAAATAGCTATTGATTTTGTTCTCTCAGTATTATTTTTAATGATTGTATCAATATTTATTTACTCCACTGAACTTACATTTACAGATGGAATTACCGACGGTTTGATAGCAGATAAACTGTATAGTATTGCTGATACATTTGAAGATTATGCACTCCTTTCTTATTCAGAAAATA
>JBDOKN010000094.1:0-3396 GCA_039833665.1 Methanocaldococcus sp. | reverse complement strand
TCAATATTTATTTACTCCACTGAACTTACATTTACAGATGGAATTACCGACGGTTTGATAGCAGATAAACTGTATAGTATTGCTGATACATTTGAAGATTATGCACTCCTTTCTTATTCAGAAAATAAAATAATAACTCTAAAATTAAAACCCATAGGAGTTAAAAACTATACCATTTATTTTGGGAATAGAAGTATTGTTGTTAATACAATAAAAACCATTACATTTAACCCAACTGAAAATGGAGTTATTGTTGATGGAAGTGGAATAGAAAATTCTGGATTAAATCTAAACAGAACTATAAAAATAGTATATGGCGATAATAAATTTTATATTGTAAAAAATATTTCAATTCCAATAAATTAAATTAGTGGAGATATTCAACAAACAATTCTGTTGAGTTGTCTATTGGATTTGTATCAATTGTAATTGATAAAAAATCATTATCTTTTTTAAATGCCATTTCAAATTCTTTTCTATTATCTGGAGTAGTTTCATCATACGCTGCTCTTATTACCTCCCAGCCATTATTTTTTAATTTACTATATAGAGAAATCATATAATCAAATTTTGGTTCTGATGAAATGTTGTATATAAGTGTAGATAACTCTTTATTTGAAATGTTTATTTTATATTTATCGATAATCATTGGGTCAAAGAACATTGCCTTTTCTCTATTGTAATCAATAAGGACAATATTTTTTATTGATGAGTTTATTAAGTTATTTATTTTTTCATCTTCTTTTGATAGGTTTATTTCATTTCTATATTCGTATTTATTCGGTAGTATTGTTTCATTTTTTTTATTAGTTGTATTTTTTGCATTTGTAGTTGTATTGATTGATGTATTATCATTGTTTATTTTTTCATTTACTTGTGATGTGCATCCACATAGTCCAACTATTAAAAAAAGTATTATTGGAATTATTAAAGTCCTCAAACTATCACCATTAAATTTATATGTAAATGGTCTATAAGTTATATAATAAGAGTATTATAAATAGATTATGGGGCAATTTTTTATGGATTTCATTTAAACTTTTAAAATAATTTAAATAATGTATTATTTGAATATGATAATAAATAAATTTAATAAGGTGATTATATGCCAACAACTTATGAAATAGTTATCTATGGAAAAGTGCAACATGTTGGATTTAGAGATAGAATTGAGTATATTGGTAAAGTTTTAGGAATTGATGGAATTGTCTATAATTATAAAGATGGAACTGTTAGGATTTTGGCTATCTTTGATTCAGAAAGAAAAAAGAGATTGTTTAAAGAATTTATTAAAGAATTAGAAGAAGTTGATAAATTAATTAAAATTGATAGAATAGAAGAGAGAGAGTTAAAAACTTTTGTTGAGTTTCGAGAAGGAATTAATAGAATTTCAGCAGATGATTTAATTGAACTAAATAAAAAGTTGGATGGGGGAGTTAAGTATATTAAGTTGATTTTTAATGAGTTGGAAGGGCATAATAAGATTCTAAATATGCATACAGAAATTTTGAATAAACACGTGGAGATTTTGGAATATCAAAACAAATTGTTAGAAAAAATGGATAAAACATTAGAAATGCACACCAATATTTTAGAAAAGAATGGATAATAAATTAGATATGCACACTAAAATCTTAGAGAGAATGGACAAAAAGTTAGATAATTTAGAAAAAGGACAATCTGAGGTTATAAGAGTATTAAATGAAATAAAAGAAGTTCTAAAAAAATAATATATGAAGGATTATGGTGAAGGTTATGAATCCAAAACTTTGGATTTTTGGAATGTTAGTTTTAGTAATTGGGATTTGTGGAGTTTATGCAGGAACCGTTTATATAACCAGTCCTGGAACTTATGATGTTGGGGGAAGCACGATTAAAGCAGGGGACTATGTGTATATACAAACTGATGATGTTGTAATCAATGGAAAAAATAGTTACCTTAGAGCAATATACATACAAGGTTCTAATTTTGACAACATAACTATTAACGATTTAAGTATAAAATCGGGCTCTAAGAAGGATGGATTTAATATTGGCGGAAGTAATAATAAGATAAAGTTGAATAGTGTTAGTATTTGGGGAGATTATTATGGAATATACATATCCGGAAGTGGTAATGAAGTGTATGGAAACATTAAAGAAATAACCAGTTATAGAAAAGATGGAATCTATATATCTGGAAGTGATAATAAAATAAAAAACATAAGTGGTTCAATTTCTGGACTTCACAATGGGATAACCATTTATGGAAATAAAAATGAAATATTGGGGGACATTAAAGGAGTTACTGGTAAATCAAATAACAAGTTAGATGATGCGGGAATTTATATTAATGGAGATGACAACTTAATCAAAGAAATTAATGGAGATGTATATTCAGATAATAGGGGAATATGGATAATAGGAAGTAGAAACGAAATATATGGAAAAATAACTTATTTAGGTCAGATTTTAGGAGCTTCTGGGGGTTTTGGATATAATTCAGGAGTATATATCGATGGAAATAATAATATAATTAAAGACGTTGATGGACAAATAAGAGCAAGCAATTATGGAATCTATATTAAAGGAGAATATAATGAGATAGGTTCAAATGGGGACATCTACGGAGGTTATCATGGAATCTACATATTTGGAAGCAATAATAAAGTATTGGGGAATATTAAGAGTATTAAAAATAAAGATGATGGTGGAAAAGATGACGCTTCTGGAATTTATATCAATGGTCAAAACAATTTAATTCAAAAAATCAATGGAAATATATGGGCAGACGATTATGGAATCTATATTAAAGGTGGAGATGGAAACCATATCTTAGGTAAAATCGGAACTATTTACGGTGAAGACCACAATGGAATCTACATCGAAGGTAATAATTTAAAAGATACGATAATAGAGAATGTTAGTAAGATATGTACGAATGACCATGATTTTAATCCATATTCATACGACAATAGGGATTTTGGTATTTATATTGTAGGTAATGATAACACTCCTAAGATAAACGATAGTGATGGGGTTATTGAAGTAACTGGTTTGGGAATCTCAGGGAGTAGGAATAAAATACTATTCGGTATTACAGAACCAGACACGAACTACGGATATGCAGGAGTTTATATTAGCGGAGATGACAACTTAGTTAATGATATTAGGAGTATCTACGGATATTATTATGGAGTAAAAACGGAAGGTAGTAGGAATAAAATCTTAGGAAACATTAGGGGAGTGACTGGAGAGCATAGGGATGGAATCTACATTAGCGGATACGATAACTTAATTGAAAACATGAGTGGAAACATTTATGGACACCATTATGGAATCTACATTATAAATGGGGATGGGAACCACATTTTAGGTAGAATCGGAATTATTACTGGAAAGTATAAGGATGGAATC
>JBDOKN010000093.1:0-13911 GCA_039833665.1 Methanocaldococcus sp. | reverse complement strand
TCAATTTCGAATTTTCTATTATCAGATATATTAATTTCATACAACTTATTTTCAAAATTTTTAAATACTGCATCTTTTAATGGATTGAATTTTTTTAATTCATCTAAACTATTTAATGGCTTGACAATAAAACCAGTATAACCATGTAGAGAGTTTATAACCCTCAAAAGCCGTATATCATCATCCATAACTTTTTCATCCAATTCGAGTTTATTTTTAGATTTTTCTATAATATCATAGATTTTGCTTTTATTTTTTCTCTTTTCAATAATTTTTTTCCAATTTTTTTCTTTTTCAAATTGTTTTGTCCCTATTTTATTTTTTCTAAGTTCTTTTATTAGCCGTCTCCTCCAACCACTTCCGACTTTTGATAAATTTAAATTTTTCCCTAAAATATAGTCCATTAAAAATCTTCTATCCTCTTTTGAGTAGTTTTCAATAATATTCCTAATATTTTCATCTTTTGGTTTTATATAGATGTGATATCCTCTATTTCCACTAAACACAATCTTTAAGTCATCTTCATTTAAACCAAAGTCAGGAATTAAAAATTCTTCAATTAAGTAAATTGCCTGATTTTTTGCTTCTTCTAAGCAATATTTACAAATCCAATCCTCATTATGATTACATTTTTTTGTTTTATGGACATCTATATCAAAAGCTAATTCTCTCCTAAATATGCCTTTTTTAGAAGCTCCACCCGATTTATTTGGGTAGAGCATATAAGCCAAGGATTTGTAAAAGTGCATTGGAGCGTTTTTTAACACCCAATCCTTGTATTCTCTTTCATTTTTAAAAGATAGGTTTCTATTATCAACTTTTTTTAAATAACCATACCCAAATTCTCTATATTCAATACTTTCAGGGATTTCAAGGATATTGTTTTTTATTGCAAAGTTGTAATATTCCCTATACAGTTTTTGAACCTCAGCAAAGATATTCATATACCTATCCCTCAATTTTTTAGTAGTAAATAGGATAACAACTTTAAGTTAAAAATCTTATGGTGATACAATGATTTTGGGAATAGATATTGGTGGAGCTAACACAAAAATCACGAAGATTGAAGGAGATAACTATAAGATTCATCACATCTATTTTCCCATGTGGAAGAAAAAAGATGAGTTAGAAGATTTATTAAAAAACTATAATGATGATGTTGATTATGTTGCCTTAGTTATGACTGCTGAATTGGCTGATTGTTATAAAACAAAAAAAGAAGGAGTTAAAGATATAATAAATAAAGTTGAAAAAGCTTTTAACTGCCCAGTATATGTGTTTGATGTTAATGGAAACTTTTTAATTTCAGAAGAAGCTAAGAAAAACTATTTAGATGTTTCAGCGTCAAATTGGTATGCAACAGCTAAATTTGTAGCAGAATTTATAAAAGATAGTTGTATTTTGGTTGATATGGGTTCTACAACCACAGATATAATTCCAATAAAAAATAAAAAAATCTTAGCTAAAAAGACAGATTTAGATAGATTGATGAATAACCAACTGATTTATGTTGGAACTTTAAGGACTCCCGTTAGTTTTTTAGCCAACAAAATAGAGTTTAGAGGAAAATTAACTAATCTATCTTCAGAGTATTTTGCTATAACAGCAGATATCTCATTAATTCTAAATAAAATTACAGAAGATGATTATACCTGTGAAACACCAGATAATAATGGAAAGGATTTTGAAAGTTGTTTAACAAGGTTAGCGAGAGTTCTATGTGCTGATAGAGAAATGGTTAGTGATGATGAACTAATAGATTTTGCAAGTAAGCTTTATAACAAGCTGTTGGGGTTAATTAGAGAGAATGTTGATATCATCTCAAAAAGATACAATTTAAATGATGTTGTTATAACTGGCTTAGGAGAGGATATTTTAAAAGATGCATTAAATAGCTATAACATAATATCAATAAAAGAAACTTATGGAAAAGATGTTTCCTTAGCAACCCCAAGTTTTGCTGTAGCTAAATTACTGCAAAGACAACTAAATGGATAAAAATAATATTACTTTTTCATTCCAAAGAAATTAATCATACCAATTAATTCCTCAAATGCTTCAATCTCAAATTTTAATGCCTCTTCTTTTGTATATATTCCACTAACTTCTCCATCCAATGTTAGCTGTTCCACTCCTCTAACAACTATTCTATCTACTCCATCCCTTCTCAAAATCTCTTCAGCAACTCTATCATGCACAAATGCCTTTGGAGGGATAAAAACAGTTTCTTTTACATCCTTTAAGTTCAGTTTTTCTAAATCTTTGGCTGTTATTAAATCAGCTATATCTTTATTAACCTTAACAACATTTACAGACGTTTCATCAAAAATCTTTTTTAAAAAAGGATATGCAACATTTCCAGTAATTATTGTTGCTTCCCCATCTATTTTATTTTTTAATCTCTCCAAAACACCCTTATTTTCTTCCTTAGCTAATGCAAATGGTGTTCCAATTACTGGGTCATGTAATGGTGTTCCACTAACTCTAATATAATCCCCAAACTCATTATAAATCTCATCAACAATATTTTTAAATTCATAAACTGTATGGGTTTTTAAACCCTCAATTAGAGGGGCATTTCCTAAAATTAAGCCCTGCTCTTCACTATTTGCAAATCTCATTAATATAACTGCCTTAGCACCCCAATCAACTAAATCAGAAACTGTCCTCTTCAATTCTTCACCATCATTAACTCCTGGAATAACAATTATTGCACAATGAACCTCACAATGCTCACAAAAATATTTTAGACAGTTTAAAGCAGTTTCAGCATTTTTATCATTCATCCATTCTTTCCTAAGTTTTGGATTTGTTGAAAAAACTGAAAATGTGACTTCATCAACACCATATTCAACCAAATTTTTTGCCATCTCTAAATTATCAAAACCTTTTCCAGAAGTATAGCCAAGATGAATTCTTAAACCCATATTGTTTATAGCGTTACATAACTCCTCTAATTGAGGATAACAACTAACATCCCCTCCAGCAGTCAAATTAACCTTCTTATATCTTTTAAATAATAAACCACTTTGTAATTCCATCAATGCAAATGGTAAAGGAACAAAATCCCCATTTATTTCTCTAACTGAATATGTGCAATAATCACAACCAACTGTAAATTGACAGTATCTACATCCAAATGGTTGAGGATTGTTTTTATTAACTTTCCTAAAATAGCAAAATTTACAAAATCCATTACAATTAATTCCTGGCTCTCCCTTCAAATCTATTAATAAATTGGATTCCATAGTTTCACACTATAAAAATAATTTTTAATAAAAAATATCAAATAGAAACATTTATAAATTAATTATTTATCAAAAATTCATTTGTTAGCAATCATATTAAAACCTTTAAGATTTTAAAAACTTATTGGGGATTGCAAAACCATTTTATATATAAACCTTACGATTTTGTTCAAATAAAAAATTGGATATATATAAAATGAGTATAACTAATAACGAACCAATATGTGGGAGTGATTCCTATGGTAAAGTATAAAGACACAATAAGCTTGTATGACGAAAAAGGTAACTTGGTAGAAGAAAACGTTCCATTAGAAGCTATTAGCCCGTTATATAACCCAACAATCCAAAAATTAGTTAAAGACGTTAAGAGGACAGTAGCAGTTAACTTAGCAGGTATAGAAAACGCTTTGAGAACAGGGCAAGTTGGTGGAAAAGGTTGTATGATTAGAGGAAGAGAATTGGACTTACCAATTGTTGAAAACGCCGAAACAATTGCTGAATACGTTGAAAAAGTTGTTAAAGTTTCAGAAGATGATGATACATCAATCAAATTAATCAACGACGGAAAACAGATGGCAGTTCAAATTCCATCAAAAAGATTAGATGTTGCAGCAGAATATTCGGTTTCTGTTTTAGTTACAGCTCAGGCACTGAAAGAGGCAATAATTAGAACCTTCGATGTTGATATGTTTGATGCTCCAATGATTCATGCTGCTATTATTGGTGGATACCCACACGAAGTTACAATGAAAGGTTCAAATATTGCTGCATTATTAGGTAATCCATTATCATTAGAATGTCCAGGATATGCATTAAGAAACATCATGGCAAACCACTTTGCTGCATGTACAAAGAAAAACGTCATGAACGCAGTTGCATTTGCTTCAATTATGGAACAAACAGCAATGTTTGAGATGGGAGACGCAGTTGGATTGTTTGAAAGATTACACCTCTTAGGATTAGCTTACCAGGGATTAAATGCAGACAACTTAGTAATCGACTTAGTTAAAGCAAACGGTAAAAATGGGACAGTTGGTACAGTTGTTGCTTCAGTTATTGAAAGAGCTTTAGAAGATGGAGTCATTAAAGAAGACAAAACATTGCCATCAGGATTTACATTATACAAACCAGTTGATGTCGCTAAGTGGAACGCTTATGCAGCAGCTGGTTTGGTTGCTGCAGTTATTGTTAACGTTGGGGCTGCAAGAGCAGCACAAAATGTTGCATCAACAATATTATACTACAACGATATCTTAGAATACGAAACTGGATTACCAGGAGTTGACTTTGGAAGATGTGAAGGTACAGCAGTTGGTTTCTCATTCTTCTCCCACTCAATCTACGGAGGAGGAGGTCCAGGTATCTTCAACGGAAACCACATCGTTACAAGACACTCAAAAGGATTTGCTATTCCACCAGTTGCAGCTGCAATGTGTTTAGATGCTGGAACTCAAATGTTCTCAGTTGAAAGAACATCAGCATTAATAGGAACTGTCTTTAGTGCAATTGACGAATTTAGAGAGCCATTGAAATATGTCATAAAAGGAGCGTTAGAAGTTAAAGACAAAATCTAAAATCTTTAAGTGATTATTTATGATTGAAGTTGAAATCTTCCCACATAGATATTTAAAAGCATCTACAACTGAAAAATTCCTAAATAAAATTTATGACTTAAAGACCGTGGAGAGAGTTGTAATCCACGGTCAGCCCCTCCCTAAAGTTATCACTTATGGGCCGGCAAGAGGTTTGCCAGTGAATCATACAGAGAGAAAGATAATAAATGTCAAAGGAGTTCCAGTAGAGCTAACAGTGATGGCAGGAAGATTTTGGATAACCCTCAGTGATGACAGCGAGTTAGATAAATTAGATGCCATCTGTAAAGAAATGTTCCCCTTTGGATACAACATAAGAGTTGGTAAATTCTTAAAAGATAAGCCAACAGTTACAGATTATATAAAATATGGTGAAGACGGCGTCTTCCTAATAAATGAGATGGACAGGAGATTAATAGGAATGGTTGACCCAAGAAGTAGAATGGCTAACTCCGTTACAATAGTGGAAAAAGATGTTGAAAAAGAGAAAAAAGAGGAATAATATGCCAGTGGGAAGAAGAGAACAAATTGTGGATTGTAGGTCAGTGATGGGTTTAGGAGAGGGGGGAGGATTAGCACAGAGAGGGACATTTGCAGAGGCATTAAAAAATGATGTGGTAGTTGTAGCGATGTCACCAGGGAGGAGGCATATAACAAAACCCGTCTGTGAGATAACCTATGGAATAAGAGAAGCAGGGATTCAAACAAGTGTTCTTGTATTAAATGCCGGTTCAGGAATCCCACATGATGCTCCAAGAGGAGCATTAGGTTCAACCTTTGGTATCAAACCAGAAGAAGCAGAGCAAATAAATAGGCATAAACTCTGTGTCGTTCATTTCGGAAATGTTATTAGCCACATTGTCTATAAAGCAAGACTCTTACTTAAATATGTGGAAATTCCAACAATTATTGTCTGTCAAGCTCCTGTAGATATGGAAGACCTCGCTAAATATGGAGTAAAGACGAGAAATGTTATGCCTTTAGAACCTAAAACTAAGGGGACGGTTGTAGATATTGTAACCGGGGTTATTAGAGGGGAATCTTGCCCTCAAACTAAAATTGATGAGGTAATAAAAAAGATAAAACTTCATTTAAACCTAAGTTGAGGTGATTGTATGGCATACAAGCCACAGTTTTATCCAGGTCAAACAAAAATTGCTCAAAATAGAAGAAATCACATGAACCCAGATGTCCAGTTAGAAAAGTTGAGAGACATTCCAGATGATGATGTAGTTAAAATAATGGGTCACAGACAGCCAGGAGAAGATTATAAAACAGTTCACCCACCATTAGAAGAGATGGATTTACCAGAGGATTACGTAAGAGATTTAGTTGAACCAATCAATGGAGCTAAAGAAGGACACAGAATTAGATACATCCAGTTCGCTGATTCAATGTACTTTGCTCCAGCTCAGCCATACGATAGAGCAAGAACATACATGTGGAGATTTAGAGGAGTGGATACAGGGACATTATCAGGAAGACAAGTTATTGAAATGAGAGAAAGTGACTTAGAAGCATTATCAAAGAACTTCTTAATTGACACGGCATTCTTTGACCCAGCAAGATGTGGTATTAGAGGGGCTACAGTTCACGGACACTCATTAAGATTGGATGAGAATGGTTTAATGTTTGATGCTCTCCAAAGATATGTTTATGATGAGAAAACAGGACACGTTTTATATGTTAAAGACCAAGTTGGAAGGCCATTAGATGAGCCAGTAGATGTTGGAGAGCCATTACCAGAAGAGAAATTGAAAGAGATTACAACAATCTATAGAATTGATGGAGTCCCAATGAGAGAAGATGAAGAATTATTAACAGTTGTTAAGAGAATCCACAGAGCAAGAACCTTAGGAGGATTCTTACCAGTTGAAGATGTTTTCGAAAAACTTTAATCTTGGATTATCCTCTTTAACCCTTATAACTTTCTCTCCTAAACTGCAAATAAATATTAACCACAAAAAATTAACTTAAAATTAATTTAAAAAATAAAAATCAAAATTCCTCACAGAGGTGAGTTAGATGGATGCTGAAAAAAGATTATTCTTAAAAGCTTTGAAAGAGAAGTTTGAAGAAGACCCAAGAGAGAAATATACCAAGTTCTATGTCTTTGGTGGATGGAGACAGTCAGCAAGAAAGAGAGAATTCGTTGAAGCAGCACAAAAATTAATCGAGAAGAGAGGAGGTATTCCATTCTACAACCCAGACATTGGAGTTCCATTAGGGCAAAGAAAATTAATGCCTTACAAAGTTTCAAATACAGATGCAATTGTTGAAGGGGATGATTTACACTTCATGAACAACGCTGCAATGCAGCAGTTCTGGGACGATATAAGAAGAACAGTTATCGTTGGGATGGATACAGCTCACGCTGTCTTAGAAAAGAGATTAGGGGTAGAAGTTACCCCAGAAACAATTAACGAATACATGGAGACAATTAACCACGCTCTCCCAGGAGGGGCTGTTGTTCAGGAGCACATGGTTGAAGTTCACCCAGCATTAGTTTGGGACTGTTATGCTAAAATATTCACTGGAGATGATGAGTTAGCAGATGAAATTGATAAAAGATTCTTAATTGACATAAACAAGTTATTCCCAGAAGAACAGGCAGAACAAATTAAAAAAGCGATTGGTAAGAGAACATACCAAGTTTCAAGAGTCCCAACATTGGTTGGTAGAGTTTGTGATGGAGGAACAATAGCAAGATGGAGTGCAATGCAAATTGGAATGTCATTCATCACTGCCTATAAATTATGTGCTGGGGAGGCAGCTATAGCAGATTTCTCATACGCTGCAAAGCACGCTGATGTTATACAAATGGCTTCGTTCTTACCAGCAAGAAGAGCAAGAGGACCAAATGAACCAGGAGGAATGTTCTTTGGTGTATTAGCTGATGTCGTTCAGACATCAAGGGTCTCAGATGACCCAGTTGAGCAGTCATTAGAGGTTGTTGCAGCTGGGGCAATGTTATACGACCAAATCTGGTTAGGTAGTTATATGTCTGGAGGAGTTGGGTTTACACAGTATGCTACCGCTTCATATACAGATGACATCTTAGATGACTTCTCATACTATGGATATGATTACATAACCAAGAAATATGGAGGATGTAATAGCGTAAAACCTACAATGGATGTTGTTGAAGATATTGCAACAGAAGTTACCTTATATGCATTAGAGCAATATGACAGCTTCCCAGCTTTATTAGAAGACCACTTCGGAGGTTCACAAAGAGCTGCAGTTACTGCAGCTGCATCAGGTATTTCAGTAGCATTAGCTACTGGAAACTCAAATGCTGGACTTAATGGATGGTATTTAAGCCAAATCTTACACAAAGAGTATCACAGCAGATTAGGATTCTACGGATACGACTTGCAAGACCAGTGTGGAGCAGCTAACTCCCTATCATTCAGAAACGATGAAGGTTCACCATTAGAGCTAAGAGGTCCTAACTATCCAAACTACGCAATGAACGTCGGTCACCAAGGAGAATATGCTGGAATTACACAGGCGGCACACTCAGCAAGAGGAGATGCTTTCGCTCTCAACCCATTAATTAAAGTTGCATTCGCAGATCCGTCATTAATATTTGACTTTAGATATCCAAGAAAAGAGTTCGCAAGAGGTGCTTTAAGAGAATTCGAGCCAGCTGGAGAAAGAGATCCAATTATTCCAGCTCATTAATCTTTAAAATTTTTAATTTTTTATTATGGTAGTATTGTTAAGCATATTAAAACATAATTTAAAATTATAGTTCTTTTCAAAAGTGAAAAATTTATTAAATGAACTTTGAATTCCTCCTAATGAAGTATTTAATAAATGTCTTATGCATTTCAAAAGTAATGACTTTATTTTTTAAAGATTTTAATAGATTTCACAACTAAAAAAATGTTAAATAAAATTTAAAAGAATTTTACAAAAATCAAATAGAAAACCTTATATATCAACCTAATACAAACTAACTTCTATGTAATGTGAGGTGATATGATGGATACAACACTAATAGCCCTTGGGGCTTTAGCGTTGAGTGGAGCATTGGCAACAGTTGCAGGTTGTGCAGAGGACTTGGAGTCAGATGTAGGTTCTCAGTCAAACCCAAACTCACAGGTTCAGTTAGCACCACAAATGGGGAATATACACAGATACTTTAACAAAGCTATCTCTGGAGAGCCAGTTTCTTATGGTTTGTATGTTGCAGTTGCAGGATCAGTTGCTTATGCTATTATGCATGCAGGATTAAACCCAATTTTAGCGATGATTTTAGGAGCAGGAGTTGCTGCTTTTGTTCATGGAGCTTATGCAATTTCAGCATACTTGGGTAGGATTGTTGGACAATCAAAGAACTTTGGTCAGCCAGTTTATTGGGATATTGTAATGAGTCATATTGGTCCAATTGTTGGACATGGTTTTATAGCTGTATTTTGCATGGTTTTAATGGCTTATTTGGCTAACACAATATTAGGAAATCCATTCCCATTGCCATTGATTGCATTGATATTTGGGATTACTGTTGGAGCAATTGGTTCATCTACTGGAGACGTTCATTATGGTGCTGAGAGGGAATACCAAAAGTATCCATTTGGAGGAGGAGTTCCCGTTGCTAACCATGGAGATATTGATATTAAGGCAGAATATGGTTTAAGGAATGGAATGGACTCTTCATACTTCTGTGCAAGGTTAGGAGGGGTTTTAACAGGAATTTGTTTTGGTTTGATTGTTTTCTTAGATGGATGGAGAGGTATTTTAGGAAATATATTAGGAGGCAATGGTGAAGGAAGTATAATCACTGCTTCAATAATTTCCATAGTTATTGGTTTAATTATTGTAGCTGTATTGACAATAGCAAATAGAAAAGTTGAGGTCTTTGCAAGAAACAAGTTTGGACCATACACAAAGTAAGTTCAAAATTGTATGATAAAAACACTAAAATGGTGGTGTTTATGGATATTGTTAGTTTAATTGTTCCATTAGTGGAAATAACCGCTGCAGGGGCAATAATTAATGCAAGTGTCCATTTTGTTCCTGTCGGAGGAGCTCCAGCGGCAATGGCAACATCAACTGGGGTTGGAACCGGAACAACACAGTTAGCTGCAGGAGCAGGTTTTACTGGATTGATGGGAGCAGCGGCAATGGCGGCAAGTGTTGGCTTATCCCCTACAGGGATTGCATTAATTTTGCTATCTGGGGCAGTTAGTTCAATGATTATGCTTGGAGTAACAATGTTAATTGGTCAGTTGATTTATGTATTTGGGATTGGAGTAGTTCCAGCCGCTGATAAATGTGAAATCGATCCTATAACAAAAGACCCTCAAAAGCCATATGTTACGCCAGGAACAACTGGACATGGGGTCCCAACAGTTTGTTTTGTTAGTGGATTGATAGGAGCGGCTTTGGGAGGTTTAGGAGGAGCATTGGCATACATTGCATTGAGAAAGCTCGGTTTAGATGCAGGAGTTGCAGGAATGTTGGCAGTAGGATTTTTCTTTATCAATGCGGTTTTAGCGTCATATAATATTGGAGGGACTATTGAAGGATTTCACGACCCAAAATTCAAGAAAATGCCTAATGGAGTTATTGCTTCAACAGTAGCTTCATTAGTGTTTGGAATAATTTCAATATTAATGGTTTTGTCTATATAAATATTAAATAACTAAATTGATTAAAATAGGTGATTGGCTATGTCACATGGTGGAGGAGGTCATGCAGTAGAACTTTACCCTGAAGAGCAAATATTTGCCGCAGGTATTGGTTTATCGTTAATTGGATGTTATTTGGCAGCCATTTTGGCCCCTTATGGATTGAATATGTTAATTGGTGGTTTGTTGGCTTCAGCGGCATGTGTAGCAGGGGCTAACACAGTTAGAAAAGTAGCGGCTTATGGTTTAGGGACTGGTGTTCCATCAATTGGTATGGTTAGTTTGGGTATGGGAACATTATCTGCCGTAGCAGGTGTTTTAATCCCTGGATGTTTTAACCTTCCTTATTGGTTAGCTCCAATTTTAACATTGATAATTTCGGCGGTTATTGGATATATCGTTGGAAGATTGACGGTAAATCCAGTAGGTATGAAGATTCCAATTATGGTCAGAAGTATGACATTTCTGTCAATTGCTGGGGCTATGGCATTATTGGGCTTTACTGTTGCCTATGTAGGAAGTTTAGAACCATCTGCATATATTGATGGAGCATTAAATAATGGACTAATGGCTTTGGCGTTTATTGCGGCAGGTATGGCGATATTACATCCATTCAACGCATGTTTAGGACCAAATGAAAGCCATAAAAGAACATTAACATTAGCAGTTGCATGTGGTTTAATAAGCTGGTTTGTGTTCTCAGTTGTTAAATTAGACATTGTATCAATAATTGTTTCAATAATATTGTGGGCGATTGTGTATGTTAAGTTTGTAAAGATGTCACTTAACGATGCTTGTGCAGTCCTTCATGTTCCAGAGATTCCTAAGAAGGAGGAATAAGGTGAAAAAATGGCAACTTATGTGTTTATTGACCAAAATATACCTTTGGTATATAATGTTGAAACAGGAGTTATTACAAAAGGATTTGGGGACTTGTTGTATGTTGATGTAGCCCCAATAGAAGAGCAAATTAAAAAATTGGAGACATTAGTAAATGCCTATGAGAATTCATTAGATCCAAGGTATCCGCCATTAAACTCATTCCCAAATAGAGAAGGAGTTTATGCAATAGCCGGATACTTTAAGAGTGCATTCTTTGGATTTTGGATAGGTCTTGGAATAATGGCATTATTGGCAATAATTTTGGGAGTTAAACTTTAAAAATTCTTTAAAAACTTTTATGGTGATTATTATGGCTGAAAAAAGAGAACCAGCACCAGGATGGCCAATTGTCTCTGGTGAGTATGTTGTTGGAAACCCTGAGAGTTGTGTCGGAGTTGTGACTTTAGGTTCTCACGGTTTGGAGCAAGCATGTATCGATGCAGGAGCGGCAATAGCAGGACCTTGCCACACAGAAAACTTGGGTATTGAAAAGGTTGTAGCAAACTATATATCAAACCCAAACATTAGGTTTATGATTCTTTGCGGTTCAGAAGTTCAGGGGCATATAACTGGGCAATGCTTTAAGGCGTTATGGGAAAACGGTATTGGAGACGATGGAGGTATTATTGGAGCTAAGGGTGCTATACCATTCTTAGAGAACGTGAATAAAGAGGCAGTTGAAAGATTTAGAAGGCAGATAGTTGAAGTTATTGACTTAATTGACTGTGAGGATATTGGTAAAATAACACAAGCAATAAAAGAGTGTTTAAGTAAAGACCCTGGGGCTATTGATGAAGACCCATACATAATTGAGTTAGAAGGAGGAGGTGGAGGAGGAGAGGAAGAAGAAGGGGTAATAAAACCAATAACCCCTGAAATGGCAATAATTGAGAGTAGAATGAGATTAATTGGTAATGAGATGTGTTATAATGGATTGTTAGCAAAGTGGCAGGCAGGTTATTATAATGGCAAGATTCAAGGAATTGCCACAGGTTTATTCTTAATGATGTTAATTATGGGAATTTTAATGTTTTAATTATAAGGTGGGAAAATGGGTGTTGAGGTTTCAAACAAACCAAATGTATCTTCAATAGAAAGTTATGTTGAGGATTTAGAATATAAAGTCGGTTTAATGACAAGGAATAGAGGTTTAGAAAGTGGAGTTGAATCTGCTGGAACAAAGGGATTAATAATTGGGGTAGTTTCTGCTATAGTTTTAGTTGGCATTCCTTTGGCATTGTATATTTTGATGAAATAAGATGGAGGGGTTAGTATGTCTGAGGATGAAAAGTTACCACAAGTAATAATGGACCCTGCTGATTATGAGGCATTAAAAAAGAGATTGGATGAGTTAGAAAGAAAGGTAGAAAACACGAATGCTGAACTCTTCCAATTAGCTGGAAAAAAAGTTGGAAGGGATATTGGGATTTTGTATGGTTTAGTTATTGGGATAATCCTTTCCTATATATTGCCTGCATTAATAAAAATTGTTCAAATATTAAAACTAACACAATAAACACAATGATGGGGTGAGAGATTATGTTTAAATATGATAGAGAGCAGATGGTAGTTGAAATTGCTGGAAGAAAGATTGGAGGCCAGCCAGGAGAGTATCCAACAGCCTTGGCTGGGACAATATTCTATGCAAGACATAAGATTGTTGAAGATGAGAGAAAAGGTATATTTGATAAAGCAGCGGCAGAGGATTTAATTAACAAGCAGGCAGAGATGGAGGATATAACAGGAAACCCAGCATTGGTTCAGGTATTTGGAGGAACACCAGAGGCATTAGTTAATTACATTGATTTTGTTGCTGAGGTTTGGGATGGTCCAATGTTATTGGACTCTACATCGGGAGAAGCAAGAATGGCTGCTGCGAAGAGGGCTACTGAAGCAGGTTATGCAGACCAGTGTATTTATAACTCTATTAACGTTTCTATTGATGAGCAGGAATACCAAGTTTTAGTTGAGAGTGATTTAGAAGCATCGATAGTTTTATGTTTCGACCCAATGGATCCAACAGTTGAGGGTAAAATTAATGTCTTAACAAATGGTGGAAAAACAGCAGATAAGGGAATGTTAGAATTAGCTGAAAAAGCAGGTATTAAATATCCACTAATTGATACAGCAGTTACACCATTAGGTAATGGAGCAGGAGCTGCTGTTAGAGCATCATTCGCTGTTAAAGCAATGTTTGGATATCCAGTAGGAAGTGGAATTCATAATATCCCATCAGCATGGGATTGGCTGAGAGAATTTAGAAAACAATTAAGAGAATCTGGAGAAAAGCAAAAGGCAAAAGATGTTCATCATGTATGTGATATTGGAGCTAACTTAGTTCAAGTTATGGCGTCAGGGGATTTTGTCCTTTATGGACCAATCGATAACGCATATATGACATTCCCAGCAGTAGCAATGGTTGATGCGATTATTGCTGAGGCGGCAAAAGAATTAGGAATCGAACCTGTTGACAACCATCCATTTAAGAAATTAGTATAAATTGTTTTAATTATATTGCTAACTTTTATTCCTTTAAAAAAGTTCTTTTTT
>JBDOKN010000092.1:0-18409 GCA_039833665.1 Methanocaldococcus sp. | reverse complement strand
AATTTGTCTGGAGATAATCCCCTATATTTATGCAAGAAAAATCCGGTAATTCCGGCTAAAGTCATTATATTTATCGCCTTACCCACATTTTTTTCTTCAACAAACAATTTAAACAAAATCCTTTTAGTCATAATATCCCCCTTATGTGGAAAAGTTACACTTTAACTGTTTAAAAATAATAATATAAAATATAAAGTTTTTTATTTAGTTTCTTTAATAGGTCAATCAATTACTTAAAACCTCTGCCAACAACTTTGGAATATCAGATATATTTTTTGCTACATAAGCTCCTGCCTCTTCCAAAGCTTTCATCTTACTTTCAGCAGTTCCTTTCCCTTTTTCAACAATAGCTCCCGCATGTCCCATTCTTTTACCTTCTGGAGCTGACTGTCCAGCAATATAACCAATAACTGGCTTTTTCATCTTTTTTATAAATTTACTTGCTTCTTCTTCAGCTCCTCCACCAATCTCTCCAATCATGACAATAGCTTCTGTCTCATCATCCTTCTCAAATAAATCTAAAACCTCTTTATACCTTAACCCAACTATTGGGTCCCCCCCAATTCCTACACAGGTTGAGACACCAAAACCTGCCTTTTTTATTTGGTGAGCTATCTCATAAGTTAGAGTTCCACTTCTTGAAACCATCCCTACACTTCCTTCCTGTAAAACTTCCATTGGTATAATCCCCAATTTACCAACTTTTGGTGAGGCAATCCCGGGGGTATTTGGTCCTATAATTTTAACTCCAACCTCTTCGGCATAATTTACAAACTCCATAGTATCATGAACTGGAATGTGTTCAGTAATAACCACTATCAAATCAATTCCTGCATCTATTGCCTCAAAAACTGCATCTTTAGCAAATGGGGCTGGAACAAAAATTACCGATGCATTGGCATCTGTTTCTTTAACTGCCTCGCTAACTGTATCAAAAACAGGGACTCCATAAACTTCTTGTCCTCCTTTTCCTGGTGTAACTCCTCCAACAATTTTAGTTCCACATTCTAACATCTTCTTTGTGTGAAAACTTCCCTGCCTTCCGGTAATTCCCTGAACTATTGCCCTTGTATTCTCATCCAACAATATCATTTTATCCCTCAACATCTCCTATTAAAACCGTAAGATTTATATATCCCTTTTTACTTTTTATATGTGTCGTTGTAGGACTTTCACAATTTGCATATAAATTCTATTCATTCTAATGCTAACTCCTACATTGATGCGGGGGTGTGGTGTAGCCAGGTCTATCATCGGGGACTCCAGTTGCCTATAGGGCACTGGACTATGGCAGGAGAAATCCCTGGACCTGGGTTCAAATCCCAGCACCCCCAC
Source organism: Methanocaldococcus sp. (assembly GCA_039833665.1). GTDB lineage: Archaea > AGJL01 > Methanococci > Methanococcales > Methanocaldococcaceae > Methanocaldococcus. The sequence goes on along the minus strand of JBDOKN010000092.1, from coordinate 17,074 downwards.
CATTTTTGCTAAATAAGAATTATTTTTTATTTTATTTTGTTTTATTTTTCAACACTTAATTTATAGATTTGGATACATTTGTGGAGATAACTTCGATAGGTGTCGAAATTGGACGAACTTGACATAATAATTCAAAATGTATTATTACTAAAAAAATTCTACACCGATGAAGAATGGAAAAATAAACTGAATTCTTTAATAGATAGAATTATAAAAGCTAAAAAAATTTTTATTTTTGGTGTTGGGAGGAGTGGATACATCGGAAGATGTTTTACCATGAGATTAATGCATCTTGGATTTAATTCCTATTTTATTGGGGAGACATCAACTCCTTCCTATGAAAAAGATGATTTATTAATTTTAATATCTGGGAGTGGAAAAACAGAGAGTGTTTTAACAGTAGCTAAAAAAGCAAAGAAGATAAATAACAATATTGTTGCAATTCTATGTGAATGTGGAAATGTTGTAGAGTTTGCTGACTTAACAATTCCATTAGAAGTTAAAAAATCAAAATACTTACCAATGGGAACAACTTTTGAAGAAACTGCCTTAATATTTTTAGATTTGGTTATAGCTGAAATTATGAAAAGGTTAAATTTAGATGAGAGTGAAATAATAAAAAGGCATTGTAATTTACTTTAAATAAAAAAATAATTGGTAGATTATTCCAAATCCTCAGCTCCAAATCTCTGGGCTGAAACATATTCTGTAACCTCTTTTTGATACTCATCTAATGTCTTAATTATCTTTTTTAATAGTAATAAGTTATCTAACATTATCCCAAATGTTCTCATTGTAAATACACTTGCAAAAAATAATGCATCTCTCGGGTTTTCTTCTCCAAATGTTTCCATAATCCAATATTGTGCCCTTGGAGCTACACTTTTCCACATTTCAGTTAATCCATTAAACCCTTCAATTTCATGGTCTCTTTTTAAATTATTCTTTACATCCCTTATATAATTGTATAAATCACCAAATGATTTTATATTGAATTTTTCAGCAAAACTCGTTGGAGAACCATCCTTCTTTCTCAGGGAAAACTCCAATATAATTAATATCCTTCTCAATGACTTTTTATCAATCCCAGAAAGTTCAGATAACTTTTCTATAACTTCCATCTTTATCCCTCCACTTAATTATATTATTATATCATGAATTATGGTATTTATATTACTTATTGTATATAAATCTTCCTATTTTTAGAACATGGTTAATATAAAAAAGGAAAATTATTAAATTAAGAGATGAGTATAGAAGTAAGCAATAGAACCTATTATAATAAGATAAGGTGAAACTATGAAATTTGGATGGGTTAAGGTTATTGGAGACAATTGGGAAGATAAAAAAGAGATTGTAAAAATGGCTTTGGAATCATCAATTCCCGTGGTTGTTGCTGAACCAGAAGATATAGAAAAAATTAAAGAGCTTGGAAATATTAAGGTTGCATCACACAGCTTAGATGCAGATATCGTTTTAGTAAATAAAGATGACAACATAGAGTTTTTAAAAGAAGCTAAGAACTTGGGGAAAGAAACTGCTGTCTATATACCAATAGAATCAAAGGAGGATGAGGAATTTGCCTCTGAGGTTGCAAGATTTGGTTTTGTTGATAACATCATCTTAGAGGGGAGGGATTGGACAATTATTCCATTGGAAAATTTAATAGCTGATTTATTCCATAGGGATGTGAAGATTATCGCAAGTGTTAATTCAGTTGATGAGGCAAAGGTTGCCTATGAGATTTTAGAGAAAGGGACTGATGGAGTTCTCTTAACTCCAAAAACATTGGATGATATAAAGGATTTATCAAAATTAATTGAAGAGATGAATAAAGAAAAAGTTGCCTTAGATGTAGCAACAATAACAAAGGTTGAGCCAATAGGTAGTGGAGATAGAGTTTGTATAGATACCTGTTCATTAATGAACATCGGAGAGGGAATGTTAATCGGCTCCTATTCAAGGGCTTTATTTTTAGTTCATTCTGAGACAGTAGAAAATCCTTATGTAGCTACAAGACCATTCAGAGTTAATGCAGGGCCAGTTCATGCTTATATTTTATGTCCAGGGAATAAAACAAAATATTTAAGTGAGTTAAAGGCAGGAGATAAGGTTTTAATTGTTGATAAGGATGGGAATGCGAGGGAGGCAATTGTTGGTAGGGTAAAGATTGAAAAAAGACCATTAATTTTGATTGAAGCGGAATATAAGGGAGATATTATTAGAACTATATTGCAGAATGCAGAAACAATAAGGTTGGTTAATGAAAAAGGAGAGCCAGTTTCTGTTGTCGATTTAAAACCGGGAGATAAAGTTTTAATAAAACCAGAGGAGTATGCGAGGCATTTTGGAATGGCAATAAAAGAGACGATTATTGAAAAATGACTATTTTAAATTTTTTAACTAATAAAATACTGGGATAATATTATTTCTTTATCTTTATTTTGTTTATTTTCATATTTTTTAGCTTCTATTATGGTGAAAGTATGGAGATAAAAATAGGAAAGGTTGAGAAAAGATTAAATAAAATCATTGAAGAGGAGGGAGCTGTTTATCTAACCTTATTAGACCCGGAGGAAGAAAATATAGAAGAGATAGCTGAAAAAGTTAAAGATTATGCTGATGCCATAATGGTTGGGGGAAGTATTGGGATAGTTAATTTAGACGAAGCAGTAAAAAAAATAAAAAAGATTACCAAATTGCCAATAATTTTATTCCCGGGAAACGTCGATGGGTTATCAAGATATGCAGATGCCGTATTTTACATGAGTTTGATGAACTCAGCAAACACATATTGGTCAATAACCGCCCCAACTCTGGGGGCGATAACAATCTTAAAATATAATTTAGAGCCAATTCCTATGGCTTATCTTTGTATAGAACCAGCTAAGAAAACAGCCGTTGGTTATGTTGGAGAGATTAGAGAGATTCCTCAAAACAAACCAAAAATAACTGCAATGTATTGTTTGTCTGCAAAGTTCTTTGGGATGAGATGGGCTTATTTAGAGGCAGGTAGTGGGGCGTCTTACCCAGTAAATAATGAAACTATAAGTTTATCAAAAAAGCTTTCTGGAATTAATATAATTGTCGGTGGGGGAATTAGAAAGCCAGAAGTTGCCTATGAAAAAGTTTTAGCTGGAGCTGATGCCATAGTTACGGGTAATTTGTTGGAAGAGAATCCTAAGGCAGTTGAGTTAATGTATGATGCAATTAAAAAAGCCGGGAGAGAGAAATTGAAAAAATAAAGAGTAAAATTTTTTAATTATTTTTTTAATTATGATTATTTTGATTTCTTAGCAACGAATCCAATGTATGAAGCAAAATTTTTTAAAAAAGTTTTGTAAATAAATTTATCTAATGGGGAATTTGTTATGTTTGCCCCAAAAGTATAAACTACTTCAAAACCTTCCTTTTTTAAGATATTTTCAACCTCTTTAAAATCATAGAATCTTGTTTTTACTTTTATTTTTTCTCCATCAATTACTTTTGTTATTGTCCCTTTTCTTTTTTTCATGGCATTTCTTACCTTTTTAAAATTTCCTTTTAAAATATTTTTTAAAATCCATTTTATATCATAGATGTTTGCCACTGTAAATATAAAAACCCCATCATCCTTTAAAACTCTATTAACTTCCCTTAAAGCTTTCTTTAAATTACAATGATTTAAAGCTCCAAAGAAAGATATTGCCTTATCAAAACTCTTATTTTTAAATGGGAGGAATTCAGCATTAGCCACAACAACTGGCTTATTTGTTTTTTTATTTGCTATTTTAGCCATCTCTATGGATATATCTAAACCAACTGCTTCATTTAAAAATTTTAACTGCTCTCCAGTTCCACAACCAATATCTAAGACAAAGTCATCATCTTTAACCTCTCTCTTTATAATCTCTCTTTCCACAACTCTCATATACTTGTTTTTATACAACTTATCATAACTCTTAGCCAATTTGTCATAATATTCTTTAATGCCCATTTTCTCACGGTGATTAAAATGATAACTGTTGCCACTGCTGAATGCTTTACACATGCAAATATTGGATTAACGTTACATAAAGCAGCTGCTGGTTATGATGATTTTGAATTTAAATATTTATTCGATGGGGAAGATTTAAAGTTAATGAGAAATGTTAAAGTTATAACTGCCATGTTCATCCCCTCCATTTTTGGGGCTGAAAAACTCTTAGATATTAAGCTTCCAGAGCCAGATTTTAATTACAAATATGCAAAGGCATATAGTGAAGAGAAGGATTTAGAAGTTGCAAAATTAATGGCAGAGGGGTTAAAGAAAAAGCTCAAGGTTAATATATGTATAGGAACTACTGCTGGTGTTGGAAGGGGAGCTATTTGCATATTAACAGATAACAACTGCCATTTATTTACATCTGATGTATATGCCAATCTAATAACTTTTGAAAATGTTAAAGAGAGGCAAAAAAATGGTATTGAGAAGGGGATAAAAAAGTTTTTAGAGGTTTTAAAAAAAGAGTATTTTTGAATGTTGGATTAGATTTTCTTAGCCCTATATTCTGTTATATAATATTTCAATATTCCAGCATTCAATAGCCAAGTGTTTAAAATATCTGCAATTAAAGCCAATATTAAGACGGTTGCAATATTTGCCAATATATCCGCTATTGGAATGAAGAGTTTTACAACAATCAATAATATTAGCATTGCAGTGATTGTTGTTAATGTCATTGTTAAACCTGTTTTCATCGCCTCTTTAACTGTCTCATCAAAACTTTTCGTTAATCTTTTTAAAACCCTCGTTGTTAGTAATATATCTGAATCTACGCTATAACCAATAACCATTAATAAAGCGGCTATTGTTGCAGAGGAAAGCTCAATTCCCAACAAGCTCATTGCCCCCAAAGCCATAATTATGTCTGAAAGTGCAGATAATATTATTGCCCCACTTGGCACTGGATTTCTGAAATATAGATAAACTACAATAGCCATAAAGATAAATGCAAATCCAATGGCTTTAAATCCTTCTTCAAAGAATTTTTTACTTAAAGTGGCTCCTATTGTTTTTTCAGAGTAATTTAGCTTATCTAAGCTATCTACATGGAAAAATTCTTTAATTTTCTGCTTTACAACCTTTACATTTTCATTTTTACATTTAATAACTATATAAACACCATTAGCTGATTCTAATTTTTTTACCTCTGCAAGTCCTTTAAGTTCCTCTTTTAGCAGAGTTATGTCAATATCCTTATCTACCTTAATTGTTATTTCCGTCCCTCCCGTTATATCTATACTTTTTGGAATTCCTTTAAAACCAATTAACAAAATTGAAAGTATAAGGAGGGCTATTGGGATAGCTACTGATATCCTATAATCTTTTATCATACTTCCAACCTCTTCACATCATAATGTCTTATAACGAACATTTTTTATATAATAAGGGGTAGTATTATAAATAATAATGCCCTTTAGGCAATTGAGGGTGATACATATCAGGCATAAAAAATTTTTGATATGTTTATTTTTATTCTTTTTATTTGCAAACGTATCTTTGGCATACACTATTGAAAAAGTTGATGTAGAATGTATAGTTAATCCTGACGATACCATAAACGAAACAATAACTATGATAATTTACAATGACGAGAATAAAAATTTAACATCTATATCATACACAATCCCTCAAAATGTTAGAAATTTCACAATATATACACCATTAGGTGTTAAAGGATACAGTGCTTTGTATAATGAGGGAGTTACTGAAATTGATATAGAATTTGAGAAACCAGTTCCCCCAAATGAATATGCAAATGTAACATTTAATTGTATAGTTACTGATGCAATATGGACAAAAAATGATATTAAGCAACTTATTATGAACTTCCCAATCTCCGCAAAAAATGCCACTATAAAAGTAATTCTCCCCCCAGGGGCAGTTATATCTTCCCCACAAGGAACTTTGCTTGTAACACCATCTGGATATAAAATAACTACTGACGGAAAACATCAAATTATTGTTTGGGATTTATCCTTGGATAAAGAAGTAACTTTTACAATTACTGTGAAATATACTTTCATATCGTATCCTGCACAAAATATCATAGAACAGCCAACTATTAACAATAATTTGAAATACCTTTTAATAATCTCAATATTTGGGACAGCAATATTTGGAGGATTGTATGTTAGAGAGAGAATCTCCAAAAAGAGGATTGTAGAATGGGCTGAAAATATAAAAAATGAATTAAATGAGTTAAGGTATAAATTAAAAGAAAAAGAAGAAGAGGTAAAAAATTTAACAACAAGAATAAAAAATTTGGAAAAAGAATTAAATAAAGCTAATAAAAATCTATTAAATAAAGATGAAATTATTGGAGTGTTAAATGAGAGGATTTCAGAATATGAAAGTAGAATACAGAAGCTTTCAGATGAAAATGCAATATATAAAGAAAAAATTAAATCATTAAATGAATGTATTGAAAAATTAGAGAAAGAGAATAAAGAACTAAAAAATAAGGTTAAAGAATTAAATGAAATTGCAAAAAAATATATAGAAGAAAAGAAAGGAGTATTATGGAGCTTTTTAACCGAAGATGAGAAGATAATAATCGATTTAATAAAAAAGCATGGACATATTACTCAAAAAGAAATTGTTGAAATTACTGGAATGAGCAAACCAAAGGTTTCAAGGATTATATCTGAATTAGAGGACAGAAAAATTATTGTTAAAGAAAAAATAGGGAGAATTAATAAATTAACTCTTACAGAAGAAAGTAAAAAATTGTTATAGCCCATTTAAAAATTTTTGGGTGAAATTATGAGAAAAATACTTATTTCAGTTTGTGGGGAGGGTTTTGGGCATACAACAAGGTGCATAGCAATTGGTGAAGCTTTAAAAGATGATTATCAAATAACCTACATTGCCTATGGAAAAAGTAAGGACTTCATTGAAAAGTATGGATTTAAAGTTTTTGAGACGTTCCCAGAGATAAAACTTAAAGGAAAAGATGGGAAATTTGACATAACCTCAACCATATTTAATAAGGAATACAGTCCAAAAAAAGCTATTAAAAAGGAAATTAACATTATAAGGGAATACAATCCTGATTTGGTAATTTCTGACTGCAAATATAGCACAGTTGTAGCAGCAAAGCTTTTAAAAAAGCCAGTAATTTGTATAAGTAATCAAAACTACACGAGATATAAATTAAAAACTGATTTAATTGTATATCCAACAATGAAAGCCCTAAACATTATACATGAGAAATGTGAGAAATTTATTGTTCCTGATTTTCCTTTACCATATACCATATGTGAATACAACCTAAAAATTATAAAAAATATGGAGTTTATAGGGCCATTAATTAGATATAATGTTGATAATGTTGATAACGGCAGTTATATATTGAGTGTTATTGGTGGCTTTGAGTATAGATACAAAATCCTTGAAGAGCTTGGAAAAATTGCCTTAAAAAATAACCTAAACGTTAAACTTGTATGTGGAAGTTATGAGGTTGCTAAAAAGCTAAAAAATGATTTAAACTTAAACTCTTATAAAAATAAAAACATTGAGATAATTCCAATAACAACAAATATGGAAGAGCTTATAAAAAATGCTGAACTTATTGTATCTCATGGTGGGCATTCAACAATAATGGAAGCCCTATCATTTGGAAAACCATTAATTGTTATTCCAGATTTAGACCACCCAGAGCAGGGAAACAATGCCAAAAAAGTCCATGATTTGGGTTGTGGAATAGCTTTATCTTATAAGGAGTTATATAAATTAGAAGAGGCAATATTTGACATAAAAAATATGAAATTTTATAAAAGAAATGCTTTAAAAATGAGAGAACTCGCAAAAAAATACAATGGAAAGAAAAATATTAAAAAAATAATAGATAATTTCTTTGAAACAAAAAGTAACATAAAAAAATACTACTCAACTGATAAAATAGTTAATGATTTTATTAATAAATTCAAGCTAAAAATTAGGTGATTTGATGATAACAGTATTCTCAGGAGGAACGGGGACGCCAAAGTTATTGCAGGGTTTAAAAAGAGTTGTTGATAATGAAGAATTAGCTATTATCGTTAATACTGGTGAAGATACTTGGATAGGGGACTTATATCTATCTCCTGATGTTGATACTGTTTTATATACATTAGCAGATTTAATTAATGAGGAAACATGGTATGGGATTAAAGAAGATACTTTTTACACCCACGAGCAATTAAAAAATCTTGGATTTGATGAGGTTTTGAGAATAGGGGATAAAGATAGGGCTTTAAAAATGCATAAGGCATATTATTTAAGAAGGGGCTATAAACTCTCGGAAGTTGTTGATATGGAGAGGGAAGCTTTTGGAATTAAAGCTAATGTAATTCCAATGACTGATGATAGAGTTGAGACAAAAATTTTAGCAAAAGTTGATGGAAAGGTTGATTTATTAAAATTCCATGACTTCTGGGTTAAGAGAAAGGGAGATGTTGAGGTCTTAGATGTTATCTATGAAAACTCTCTATATGCCAAACCTTGTGAGAAGGCAGTTGAGGCAATAAAAAACAGCAATCTTATTATTATCGGTCCTTCAAATCCTATAACCTCAATAGGTCCAATTTTAAGTTTAAATGGAATTAAAGAGTTATTAAAAGATAAAAAAGTTGTTGTTGTCTCCCCAATAGTTGGAAATTCTGCTGTTTCAGGTCCTGCAGGAAAGTTAATGAAAGCTAAGGGCTATGAGGTCTCTGTTAAGGGAATTTATGAGTTTTATAAAGATATAGTTGATGTTTTGGTTATAGATAACGTTGATAAAGAGATGGTTAAAGAAATACCTTGTGAGATTTTAATAACAAACACAATTATGAAAACATTGGATGATAAAGTTAGATTGGCTAAAAATATTGTTGAGTTCTGTGGGTCTTTATGAAGCCAGTAGCTTTAACAACTACAAAACCAGGATTTGAGCCACAATTAAAAGAGGAGTTAAATAAATTACCAATAAAAAAGAAAATTTTATGGACACCGTTTAGGGGAATTTTAAAAGTTTTATCTCAAAACCCTCATGAATTTTTAAATGTTGTTAAAGAAAACAAAGCCAATCTAAAATTTTTACTAAGAGTAATTCCATTAGAGATGGAATGTCAAACAGATATCGATGAAATAAAAAAAGCAATCTCTTTTTTAATTAATGAAAAGAAAGAAAAATTGAAAAATAAATCTTTTGTAGTTAGGTGTAATAGAAGAGGAAGTCATGAATTCACAAGTGAGGAGCTTGAAAGGATGGTTGGAAAATATGTATTAGACAATTTTAAAGATTTAAATTTAAAAGTTAATTTAAAAAACTGGGATTTTAAAATAAATATTGAGATTTTGCAGGATAAAAGTTATATATCTATATTCCAAGATGAATTTAACGAATTTGCTATTGAAGAAAATATAAAAAACTTAAAAAACTTAAAAAGATATATTGAAAGACCATTAAACCGTTCAGAGAGAAAAATGCAGGAGTTGATGGAAAAATTTCCATTTATATTTGAAAACTTAAACTGCGTTGTAGATATTGGCTCATCTCCTGGTGGTTGGGCGAAAATGTTATCAAAAAAAGCCAATAAGGTTTATGCCATAGATACTGGAAAGTTAAAAATAAATGCTAACAACATAATCCATATAAAAAAAAGAGCTGAGTATGTAGATTTTGAAAAAGATATCAATGAAGAGATTGATTTAATAACCAATGATACCAATCTATATCCCGATGAATCCATTTTTTTAACACTAAAATTTGCGAAATATTTAAAAACTAACAGTTATATAATCCATACATTAAAAGCAAGAAAATCAATAACCAAAAAAGAGGATTTAGAGCAGGTGTTAAAAATTCTAAGCCATTATAAGAATATAAAAATATTTAAAATAATTAATTTAAGAGCCAATACTAAAAATGAACTCACATTGATACTCAAAAAAGTATAGCAAAAATATTTAGGAATATCTCCGAAAAATATATATACTTCCATAATAAAAAATTGAAAATGTAAAGTTCTGAGGTGGTATTATGGCTGAGCTTCCAGTTGCACCATGTGTAAGAATCTTAAAGAAGGCAGGTGCTAAGAGAGTTAGCGAAGCAGCGGGGAAATACTTTGCTGAGGCATTGGAAGAAATTGCATTAGAGATTGCAAAGAAATCAGTTGATTTGGCTAAGCACGCAAAGAGAAAGACAGTAAAAGTTGAAGATGTTAAGGCGGCATTAAGGGGGTAAGTCCAAACTTACATTATATCTATAATATTACTACCCCTTTTTATTTTTTGTGCATATTAATAGAAATATTCAAATATTTAGAATAAAATGGAATAAAATTAAATACTGCTATTTTATTTTGTTTGATATTAATAACTTTTTTAAAGTATGAGAGTTGGTGAGAATAATGAGAATTGTTTTTGATTTGGGTGGCTCAGTTGTAATGCCAAAAGAAGGAGCTAACGCTGAAAAAATTAAAAAATATGCCAGTGTTTTTAAAAAGATTAAGGATGAGGGGCATGAAGTGGCAATAGTCGTTGGAGGGGGAAAGACGGCAAGGGAATATATAAAAATAGGGAGGGAACTTGGAGCCAGTGAGAGTTTTTGTGATGAGCTTGGAATAATGGCTACAAGAATGAACGCAATGATTTTAATCACCGCCTTAGGAGATTATAGCATAAAAAAAGTCCCTACATCATTTGAAGAGGCAGAGTTTATATTAAACTTAGGAAAAATCCCTGTCATGGGAGGAACTCATCCAGGGCATACAACAGACGCTGTTGCCGCTTCATTGGCAGAGTTTATAAATGCCGATTTGTTGGTTATAGGGACGAATGTTGATGGCGTCTATGACAAAGACCCCAATAAATATGAAGATGCTAAAAAATTTGATAAAATCTCTGCTAAAGAACTCGTTAATTTAGCTTTAACTTCTTCATTGAAGGCAGGTTCCTCATCAGTTGTTGATTTATTGGCAGCTAAGATTATTGAAAGGGCTAAACTAAAAGTGGCGGTTGTTAAAGGAACACCAGAGGAGCTTTTAAAGGTTAGTAAAGGAATAATAAATGGAACAATAATTGAGGGATAAATATGGAGATTCCAAAGCATAGACACTGTTTAAATTGTGGTATTTCAATACCCCCAGACCAAGTTTTTTGTTCAGAAAAGTGTAAAATTGAGTATATGCAAAGAAGGAAGAGAATGTTAAGAACTCAATACATGTTTTTAGGTATTGCAGTGCTTATACTTCTCTATTACATTATAACAATAGCTTTGAAGATATAACCAAAAACTATTTAAGTATTTGTGCCTCATTATTATCTGCTATTGTCCTGACTCCAAAAGGAGTTGGGACGTGTCAATGACCCAGTGGAGTTCCTTCCCCTTTAACCCCAAAGGGGTTGTGAAATGATGAAGCTGGGGAGGCATAGGGTGAAATCAAAATAAACTAAAAATAAAAACCTGTTTTGTCAAATTTAAAAGTTAATTTAAAAATTTGAAAACTGAAAATAAATAATAAAAATAAAATTAGGAGGGAACGCTATGCCAACAGCAAAATTCGTAGTTGCAGACCCAAAAACTGGAAAATGTTATCAAATTGAGGCAGATAACACACCATTAGTTGGTAAAAGAATAGGGGAAATATTTGATGGGAAAATTTTGGGCTTAGATGGATACAAATTACAAATAAGAGGAGGAACTGATTCAAGTGGTTTCCCAATGAGACCTGACATCCACGGAAGTAGAAAAGTTAAAGTTTTATTAAGCTCACCCCCAGGATTCAGACCAAAAAGAAAAGGAGAGAGAAGAAGAAAAACAGTTAGAGGAAACACAATAGCTCCTGATATAGTCCAAATTAATGTTAAAGTTGTTGAATATGGGGAAAAATCAATTCCTGAATTGTTGGGATTGGAAGGAGGAGAAAATCAAGAACAATAAATAGATATAATCCTTAATTTATTTTTATTTTATCTATCTGTTTAAAATTTGCTTTTGTAGTTTTTTGACTATTTTAATACTGTCGAATAACTTTGTGAGCTAAAATTATAAATAATGTGAAAATACTATTTTACAGAATAAAATAAGAAATTTATAAAGGGGATAATTATGGCAAAGAAAAAACAAGCTAAACAGGCAGAGGTAAATATTGGAATGGTTGGACACGTTGACCATGGAAAAACAAGTTTAACTAAGGCATTAACAGGAGTTTGGACTGACAGGCATAGTGAAGAGTTGAGAAGAGGAATTTCAATTAGATTGGGATATGCTGATTGTGAAATTAGGAGATGCCCACAGTGTGGAACTTACACAACAAAACCAAGATGCCCAAACTGTTTAGCTGAAACAGAGTTTTTGAGAAGGGTTTCTTTTGTTGATTCTCCTGGACATGAAACGTTAATGGCTACAATGCTCTCTGGAGCTTCTTTGATGGATGGGGCAATTTTAGTTATAGCCGCTAATGAACCCTGCCCTCAACCACAAACAAAAGAGCATTTAATGGCTTTGGAGATTTTAGGAATTGATAAAATTATAATTGTCCAAAACAAAATTGATTTGGTAGATGAAAAACAGGCAGAAGAAAATTATGAACAAATAAAAGAATTTGTTAAGGGAACTATTGCTGAAAACGCCCCAATAATTCCAATCTCAGCCCACCACGAAGCAAATATTGATGTTTTGTTAAAGGCAATACAGGACTTTATCCCAACACCCGAAAGAGACCCTGATGCAACCCCAAGAATGTATGTTGCAAGAAGCTTTGACATAAACAAACCGGGAACTGAGATTAAGGATTTAAAAGGAGGAGTTTTAGGAGGGGCAATTATTCAAGGAGTGTTTAAAGTTGGAGATGAGATTGAGATAAGACCGGGAATTAAAGTAACTGAGGGAAATAAAACATTCTGGAAACCATTGACTACAAAAATTGTTTCATTAGCCGCTGGAAATACCATACTTAGAAAGGCACATCCAGGGGGTTTAATTGGGGTTGGGACAACATTAGACCCATATTTAACGAAATCAGATGCTTTAACTGGAAGTGTTGTCGGATTGCCAGGAACCCTTCCTCCTATAAGAGAAAAAATAACAATAAAAGCCAACTTGTTAGATAGGGTTGTAGGAACTAAAGAAGAGTTGAAGATAGAGCCATTGAGAACAGGAGAGGTTTTAATGCTGAATATTGGAACCGCTACAACTGCGGGAGTTATAACATCAGCAAGAGGAGATATTGCTGATATAAAATTAAAACTCCCAATATGTGCTGAGATTGGAGATAGGGTAGCTATAAGCAGAAGAGTTGGTTCAAGATGGAGGTTAATTGGTTATGGAACTATTGAGGGATAATTTTTAATAAATTTTAATAATATGACTATCAAATTTACACCTCCGAGCGTAAGCGAGGAGGTGTTGGGGGCATACCAATAGGGCGGTAGCCCTATGGTTAGTGGAACTATTGAGGGATAAATTTTAACATCTTCCAATTTTTTTGCACACTCTACTTTTATAATAACTTAATTCTTAAAAATTGAGGGATTGTTAATGATTGAATACCTTTTAAAAAATAAAGATCAAATTATTAAAAAAATGGAAAAAATTAATGATATTAACCGTAAAGAAGTTGAAGAAAAATGGATATTGGATAGTTTTGAAAATCCAAAATCTATGAAATTTGCAGGAGGAGATGGGAGTTGTAACAAATTAGATTATATATCGTTTTCATTCTATGGAGTTGGGGCAGTTAGCTTTATCCATAATATCGGGGAGAAGATAAAAAAAGCTAAGGAAGAGTATATATTTGATATTGCCCATCCCTTAGATATTGAGGATAGGATAAGGAGATATATGCTAACTTTGGAATTAAAAACAGCCCTTTATGTTCTCAAAAATTATGATATTGATTATTACGTTTTTGATGGCTCATTATTTTCTTTGTTGATATTCACAAAAAAAGGTATGGAGATTTATGAAAAAGAGTTAATGGATTTATATAAGGAATATGGAAAAGAATTTAATAAAAAAATTGATGAAGAAATAAAATCTGGGAAGATTGGAATAATATCAAAGGACTTGGATTTAGAAATTGATAAAAAAATGCTGATTGAGCATGTTGAATACATCTTAACTTTAACAAAACTCATAAATGAATTTAAGGATAGAATTATTGGCATATCTAAAACTTCAAAAATAAATATTTATTTTGACAAAAATATGCCAGATATTGCAGTTTTTACGAAATATACAGATAAAGCAGGATATTCAGAACCAATTGACTTTGTTAATAAAATTGGACCAGAAGAAAAAAGAGAAAAACACAAACAATTGAGTAGTGTAATAAAAGGAATAAACTTTATAAAAGAATATGGTGGCAATATTGACACTGCATACATACAGTTTGTTAGATTAGAAGATAACTGTGGAGTTGTTGGATTAACAAGCTTTAGCAAAATAGATAAAAAAGTTTTATCATCATTAAAAGAAATATCCATTAATGGCTACCCCTACATATTAAAAAAAGCCCATGAGACCGTTGAGATAACCAATAAAAAACTACAATCAATAGCTAAAATGCTCAATATTGACGACCCAATTGCAAGGCACATATTGGGAAAGAAAAAGAAATTTTGAGAGGGAGAAGATGAGGTATTTAATAACAACTGCCTTAGCATACACCAATGGACCTTTACACTTGGGACATGCAAGAAGCACCTACATCCCAGCAGATATTATGTATAAATACTTAAAGTTGAAAGGAGAGGAGGTTATTCATGTTGGAGGAACTGACAATCACGGAGTTCCAATAACCTTAACAGCAGAAAAAGAAGGAAAAAATCCAGAGGAAATTGTTGAAAAATACCATAATGAAATTAAAGAGGACTTAGATTTGTTAGGGGTAGAGTTTGATGCTTTCGGTAAGACACACAGCCAAATACACATAGAAACAGCCCAAGAGTTTTATTTAAAGCTGAAAGAGAATGGCTATATCTATGAAAAAGAGATAGAACAATTTTACTGTCCAAACTGTAAAAAATTCTTGCCAGATAGATATGTTGAGGGAATATGCCCATACTGTGGAGGAGAAGCAAGAGGAGACCACTGTGAAGTTTGTGGAAGACACTTAGAGCCGTTTGAGTTAAAAAACCCATATTGTGTAATCTGCAAGGGAAAGCCAGAGATTAGGAAGACAAAGCATTACTTCTTTAAGTTAAGTGCTTTAAAAGATGAGTTAGAGGAGTATATAAAAAATGCTAAAGAGATGCCAGAGCATGTTAAAAATATGGCATTGAATTGGATTAAAGAGTTGCATGACTGGGATATTTCAAGGGATATAAGCTGGGGAGTTCCAATTCCAGGGACTAATCAGGTTATGTATGTTTGGTTAGAGGCACCTATTGGCTATATCTCATTTACAAAGATGTTGGGAGATGTTTGGAAAAAGTATTGGTTAGAGAAAGATACAAAGATTTACCACTTTATAGGAAAGGATATAACTGTTCATCATGCTGTCTTCTGGCCAGGAATGTTAATAGCCCATGGTTCTTTTAACTTACCAACAGCAGTAGTTAGTGGGGGTTATTTAACCTTAGAAGGAAGAAAGATGAGCACAAGTAAAAGATGGGTTGTTTGGGTTAAGGATTTCGTTAAAAACTTTGATGCTGACTATTTAAGATATTATTTAATTATGTCAGCTCCTCTGTTTAAGGATTGCGATTTCTCATTTGACGATTTCAAAAATAAGATAAATAATGAGCTTATTAATATAATTGGGAACTTCACTCACAGAGTTTTAACATTCACCCATAGGAAGTTTAAGAAAGTTCCAATAGTTGATGAAGATAGGTTAAAAGAAGAGGATAAAAATCTATTGAAAAAATGTGAAGAGACAATTAAAGAAGTTGATAAAAACATAAGAAGCTTTAAGTTTAGAGATGCCTTAGTTAATATATTGCATCTTGCCATTGAGGGGAACAGCTACTTCCAAAAGATGGAGCCGTGGGCTGTTGATGATGAAGAGAGATTAAAGGAAATATTATATACCTGCTGTAAGACAGTAAAGACCCTTATATATTTATTATACCCTTACATGCCTAAAAAATCATTAGCGTTGTTAGATTTGATGAATGAAGAGCTTGATTTAAATTTAAGAGGGAATGAGTTGAAGAAACCAAAGATTATCTTTAAAAAGATAGATGATAAAAAAATAGAGGAGATGAAAAAGAAGCTTTATGAAAACAAAATGGAAGAAAAAGGAGGGAAAGAGATGGAGCAAATTGATATAAGTTATTTGGAAAAAGTCGATTTAAGAGTTGGAGAGATTGTTGAAGCAGAGGACATACCAAAATCAAAGAAACTTTTAAAACTAATTGTCGATTTTGGAGATGAGAAGAGGCAGATAGTTTCAGGTATTAAAGGATATTATAAACCAGAGGATTTAGTTGGAAAAAAAGTTATAGTTGTTTGCAATTTAAAACCAGCTAAGTTATGCGGTGTTTTATCCGAAGGAATGATTTTAGCGGCTGAGGATGATGAAGGAAATCTTGCCTTATTAACTGTTGATAAGGATATAAAAGCAGGTAGTAAAGTAAGATAAACTAAAAAAGTAAAAAAATATAGATTATTTTAAATCTCTCCCATCATCTTTGGAAATGCTTCATAATATTTCTTTTTCATCTCTTCTACATCCAAATCAATAACATCTTTTCCGTTAATTTTTATTTTCAATCTGTTTCCTCCAACTTTTCCAATTACATAGGCGTTGCTTAATTTACTTAACACTTTATCTACATTTTCCTCCCTAACTGCTAATATTATTCTTCCAGAGGTCTCTGAAAACAATAAAACATCTTCCCTTAAATTGTTTTTGTTGTAAGATGTTAAATCTACATCTAAACCAATATTGTTTAATATCGCCATCTTAGCCAAAGCCACGGCTAAACCTCCTCTTGAACAATCAACTGCCTCACTAACCAACCCCTCCCTTATAATCTCCCTAACTTCTTTATAAATCTCCTTCTCTTTCTCTAAATCAACTCTTGGCACTCTTCCCTCTTCGGTATTATGTATAACTTTATAATACTCACTACCAC
>JBDOKN010000091.1:0-2101 GCA_039833665.1 Methanocaldococcus sp. | reverse complement strand
AGAATTATTGATATGCATAAAGATAACGATGAGTTAATAAAAAAGGTCTTAGAGAGTATAAAAAATACTGAGCTTTACGATTTAGTTTTAAGTGCATGTCCTGAATTGAGAGGAGGAAGGATTAAAAATGTTTATTTTAAGGAAGATAATTACTTTGATGTTGAAAATATAATAAACAGTGAAAATACTTATTAAAGATATAATTTTAATGGAAATGGAATTTTCATCTGTTTATATTAATTTATTTATATTAAGTGGTTATATTTGTTATGTAGTGTGTTTGTGAATGATTATTCCATAACAATGGACAGGTTAGAAACCTATATATACTACTACAAAGTCATAATGTGTATAAAATTACATAAATAGTTTAAAAAATTACCAAAAAAATGAATTAAGAGGTGGGCAGTATGAAGGAGATTGAAAACTGTAACATCGATGAGATAAATAAAATTTTTCAACATCTATCAGACAATTTAAATATTGAAGGTTTTGCTATGATTTCAAAAGATTCATTTATAAAGGTAGGGGACATAAACAAGGAAGATTTAGATATGATATCTAAATATGTTACTGTTATTATGGGAAGTTCAGAAATGCTCTACGACAGATTTAACGACGAAGTTGAACATATAGAAATTAAAGGAAAAAAACACAAAACAATCATATATAATTTAGGTAACTTTGCATTTGTTGTTTTTGGCAATATAGAGGCTGATGAAATAGAAAACACTCTTATGGAATTAAAATTTAAAATTAATGGTTCAAATGCTGAAAATATTATAGAAGAAATTGCACTATCATAAAAATTTTCAAATTAACTAATTAAAAAAAGTTTTTATATCATGTTCCTTCTCTCCAATCCTCTAAGTATCTTTTTTGCTCTTCAGTTAATTCATCAATTTCAATGCCCATAGATTTCAATTTTAGAGTGGCAATCATTAAATCTTGCTCATAAGGAATGTTATAAACCCTTGGTTCTAACTTATCATGATTTTTTAAGATGTATTCAGCAGCCAATGCCTGATTAGCAAAGCTCATATCCATAACCTCACATGGATGCCCATCTGCACATGCTAAATTAACCAATCTTCCCTCCCCCAACAAATATATTTTTTTATCCCCTAAATCATATTCAGTTACACAGTTTCTAACTTCTTTTATTGACTTAGCTAACTCTTGTAGATGTTTTTTATTAATTTCATTGTCAAAGTGTCCAGCATTTGCTAAGATAGCCCCATTTTTCATTTTTAATATATGCTCCTTTCTAATAACATCCTTACATCCAGTTGTTGTTATAAATATATCTCCAATTTCTGCCGCTTTCTCCATCTTCATGACTCTAAATCCATCCATTCTTGCCTCTAAAGCCCTAATTGGATTAACTTCGGTAACTATAACTTCAGCTCCTAACCCCTTAGCCCTCATAGCCACTCCTCTACCACACCATCCATAACCAGCAACAACAACGGTCTTTCCAGCAATTAATAAGTTAGTTGCTCTCAAAATCCCATCCAAGGCACTCTGCCCAGTTCCATATCTGTTGTCAAATAGATGTTTTGTATAAGCATCATTTACATCCATAACTGGAAATTTTAAAGCCCCTTCTTTCTCCATTGCCTTTAATCTAATAATTCCAGTTGTTGTTTCTTCACAGCCACCCATTATGTTATCTAAGAGTTCAGTCCTCTTTGTATGCAATAAAAATATTAAATCACAGCCATCATCTATAACAATATCTGGCTCATGGTCTAAAACTTTATTTAAATTTTCATAATACTCCTCAACCGTTTCCCCTCTCCATGCATAGACGTGCATTCCTTTTTTAGCACAGGCAGCAGCTACATCATCCTGAGTAGATAAAGGATTGCAGCCAGTTATGGCAATCTCTGCTCCTCCTTCCATCAATGTTTCTGCCAAAACAGCTGTCTTTGCCTCTAAATGTAAAGCCATTCCTATTGTTATTCCTTTAAATGGCTTTTCTTCTTTAAATCTTTCTCTAATTAAATTTAAAACTGGCATGTGTTGTTTTGCCCATTCTATTTTTTTCTCTCCTTCTTTCCAGAGGTTTATGTCCTTAACTGCATACATTGATTTCACC
>JBDOKN010000090.1:0-2820 GCA_039833665.1 Methanocaldococcus sp. | reverse complement strand
AAACATAAATTTAAAGTCATTTAGCGTGATAATTATAATTTAATTATTCTTCATCACTTCCATAAGGATTTTTGCTATAATAATCAACTGTTTTTAAGGCAGAGCTAACAACCATCTCCCTAATATTTGGAATCTCCTCTTCCAAATTCTCCAAAATCTCATGGCATCTCCTCCTAATACTATCTCCCCTATCCCTACTGTATGGACACATGTCCTTATCTTTATAATACTCTATTTCACACTCTTCGAGGGCTTTTATTATGTCCCTCTCCAATACAGGAAGCATAGGTCTGATTATTATGCACTCCTCCAATGGAATTTTAAAGCTCTGATAATCAACCTCATTATACTTAAATCTCGTCAATGGTTTCATAAATTTCAATCTCTCTCCTTTGAAGATATTTGCTAAGATTGTGTCCGAGTTGTCATCCAAATTATGCCCATAAGCTAACTTTACCTTTTCATAAGGAATATTTTCCTTTTCAGCTATTTCTTTGGCTAACCTCCCCAATAAATGCCTTTTAATTACAGAGCAGGAAAAGCAGGGGGAAAATTCCATTCCTTTGGAATGTTTTGTTAATATTTCAGACAGTTCAACAACATCCAAGTCATTCTTTAATAATAAATGAGGAACTTCTAACATCTCACAGTGGTGTTTTATTAATTTAACTCCATCTGTATTCTCTTCCCAAGGTCTAATTCCTCCAATATTCACATCCACAGTAACAGCTATCAATTTTATTCCATACTTTCTTCTATAAACCTCTAATAAATGCAATAACAATAAACTATCCTTTCCTCCACTTAATCCAACTATAACAATGTCTCTTGGAGCTATGATTTTATGTTTATTTATAAACCTTCCAACTTTTGTTGATACATATTCATAGGTCTTTGAATAAATAACTGGAATTCCAAACTCTTTTTCAATTTTATCCATCTTTGTTCTTGATAACCTTGCCATTCTCTTATTATTAACTAAAATTTTATCCTTTCTTATTGTTAAAAAGAATGGATTTGCATACCTCTTCAACTCTCTTAAATTAATCTCTACCATTTTTATCCCAATTTGTTTTTTTATCTTTTTAAATGCCAAGTGGCTTTAAATTAACATTTCTCTCTACAATCTCAGCAAAGTAGTTTAAACTTTTTTCTATGCTGTCTTTATAAGAGTCCCCATCAATCTCATCCAAACCTTTCCTTTTTCTAATTAAATTGATAATGTAGTTCCTAAACTTATAATTTTCAAATATTCCGTGGAAGTAAGTTCCTATAACTAACCCATCTCCAAATTTCTTAATAGAGCCATCAAATCCATTCCCGCAATTTCCAAAGCCCCTTTCAATCTTTATTAAAGGTTTTTCATTTGAATATGTAAAACCCTCATGTATCTCATAACCTTTAACATTAAAGGTTTTACTATCTATTTTTAGATAACCATAAGAGTTTTTTATAACCTTATTGTTTCCAAAGTATGTCTTTGCGTCAAAGATTTTTAACCCCTCAATATTCCCAACATCTGATTCTTTCTTTTGTTTATCAACCAACTTATTCCCTAAAACTTGATAACCTCCACATATGCCAACAACAATTCCCCCATCTTTCAAAAACTCCAAAACTTTTTCATCAAAGTTATTTTCTTTTAGATAATAAGCTTCTTTTGTAGAACTTCTTGTTCCCGGGAGAATTAAAATATCCCCCGTTATCTCTTCATCAAAGTTTATAAACTTTATAAATGCATCATACCTTAATGGGTCTAAATCTGTAAAGTTAGATATTTTTGAAAATCTAACTACGTTAATCTCAACTCCACTCTTTGCATTTCCAAAACTTTTTATGCTTTGTAGGGCTTGACTATCTTCCTCTGGCAAAACAAGGTTTTCATCGTAGGGGACTATTCCCAAAACAGGAATGCCAGTTAATTCTTCAATCTTCTCAATCCCCTCCTTTAAAACATCTACATTCCCTCTAAATTTGTTTATTATAATGCCTTTAATAAGCTTTCTCCAACTTTTAGGGAGGAGTTTTATAGTCCCATATATCGAGGCAAAAACTCCTCCTCTATCAATATCTGCAACTAATATAGCTTTGGCATTAACCATTTCTGCTATTCTTAAATTTGCTATATCGTCCTTCAATAAATTTATCTCACAACAACTTCCCGCCCCTTCCATAACAACATAATCATACTCCTTGTCTAAAATTTCTAAGCTTTCTTTAATTTTTTTTAGGAAAAAGTCCTTATTCTTTCTGTATTCATTATAATTCATATCTTTGTATGGTTTTCCATGAACTATAACTTGAGATATAAAGTTTCCTTTTGGCTTCAATAAAATTGGGTTAAAATGAACTGACGGCTCTACCCTACAAGCTAAGCTTTGGGTGTATTGAGCTATGGCAATCTCCCCATCTTCCTTTGCTACTCTTGAATTTAAACTCATATTTTGGGACTTAAAAGGAGCTACTTTATAGCCCTTATTTGATAGGATTCTACATAATCCTGCTGTTATTGTTGTTTTTCCACTGTTTGATGATGTTCCAACAACCATAATGAACTCTGCCATCGTTGTCACCAAAAAGTTTAATATTGTTAATTTAACATTTGGAATTATACTCTCTAAGTATCTTGTTAAATATTTTTTGTGTGATAGTCATGTTTGATTTAGAAACTGAAAGAGTCATAAAAGAAATTGAAAATTTAAATAAAAAGAATGCAAAAGTAGTTTTTCAAGCCCCAGAGGGTTTAAAGTTAAAAGTTGAAAAGGAAATTGAAAAAATTAAGCAATATTTTAAACAAAAAAATATAAATGTTGAAATTTA
>JBDOKN010000089.1:7442-14726 GCA_039833665.1 Methanocaldococcus sp. | reverse complement strand
GAGGTTGGATTAATCGGCTATACAGTTGCCAAGGCAAAACCAGATGATGCATATTCAATAAAAGAGATTAAACTGATTTTAGATAAAGGGACTTTTAAAAATGCCTTTTCAGTTGGAGTTCCTAACACCAATAGGTTTGGAATACTACCAGCAGTTGTTGGTGGTTTGTTGGGAAACAAAGAGAATAAGCTTGAAGTATTTAAAAATATAAAATATGATGAGGAATTAGAAAAATTTATAAGAGACAAATTAAGAATTGAAGTAATTGACTCAGATGTTTATTGTAAGGTAATTATAGAGGCAGATAAAATCTATGAAGCTGAAACAAAAGGTAGTCATTCTGGAAAATTAATTCCAGATGATTTAAAAAATGCATATAAAAACTTAACTCTCAAAGATTTCATTGATTATATTGAGAATATTCCTGAAGAAGTTATTAAAATTATAAAAGAGACGATAGAAACAAACAAAAACCTTTCAACACCAGAAGTTCCAGAAGATTTTATTAGCTTAGATTTAAAGGACGATATTTTAAATCATATGCTTAAAAAAACCATATCAGCAGTTTATAATAGAATGATAGGTATTAATAAACCAGCCATGGCTATTGCAGGTAGTGGAAATATGGGATTAACAGCCACTTTACCAATAATCGCCTACGATGAAATAAAAGGGCATGATGAAGAGAAATTAATTAAATCTATAACTTTATCTGCCTTAACAACTATATACTCAGCTTATTATTCATCCTACATCTCAGCAATGTGTGGATGTGTAAATAGGGGAGGAATTGGAGCTGTTTCTGGTTTATCCTATTATATATTTGGAGCTGATAAGATTGAAGAAAGTATTAAGAGTTTTACAGCAAACCTTCCAGGAATTATCTGCGATGGAGGAAAAATTGGCTGTGCTTTAAAGATAGCTTCTGGTGTTTTTGCTATATATCTATCTTTATTCTCCAAAGTTCCATATACAAATGGAATTGTTGGAAAGGACTTTAAAGGATGCATAGAGAATATTGGAAGAATAGCAAGGGCTATGAGTCCAGTAGATAATGAGATAATAGAGATTTTGAAAAACAAAAAATAATTATTTTTTAAAGATAATTTTTATAACTCTTTTTAGCGTTAAATTCTCTTCATACAGCAATACACCAATTTTAAACAGCTTTATTGACAATATAAATGATATGGCTATACTAACAACCATAATTGCTGTTGATAATATAATTTCACTTAAAGGTAGTTGAGTTACACTCGCTCTCAAAACAACCGCATAAGGGGCAGTAAATGGAATATAAGAGAGAATTTTAGCCATATAGTGGTTTGGATTAACCATTATTGTGTTCATAAACATTATTGGAAGTAGTTGGATGATTATTATTGGAGATATTAATTGAGAGGCATCTTTTGGATGGGAAAATAAAGAAGAAAGCCCACATAAGAGGGATGAATAAAATAAGTATCCCAATATAAAATATATCAAGGCAAAGATTGCTAAATACAGAGAGACCTTAACTGCATAGGTTATTATTATAGGTAGGGCAAATAACAACCAAATTCCCATTTGAATTAAACCAACGGCTGAGATTCCCAATATTTTACCAAACATTAGATTTTCAGCAGATGCATAGCATAATAAAAGCTCCATAATTCTATTTTGTTTCTCTTCAATAATTGATGAGACAATAATTCCAGATAGTGAGGAAATAGCCATATACAACAAGAACACAAATCCAATAGGCAATAATTGAGATAAAAGTGTCTCTTTTTCAAATCCTTTTTTAGAGATGGAATAAATTTCAAGATTCATTGGATTTATAACTCTATTGTATGTTTTATTATCAACCTTACCTTTTAAAAGCTTTTTTAATAGGAATTTGTTTAATGCATCAGTAATTATTGGATTTGGCGATTTTGTTGTAGAATAAATTATTATTTTTCCTGACTCTAAATAATCCTTTGGAATGACTATTAAAGCGTCTATGCTTTTATTTAAAACAGCTTCTTTGCCCTTCTCAATATCTTCATATTTTATAAAATATAAAGTAGTGTTTTTTCCAAAGTTATTTTCTACAACTTTATTTGGAATATCTAATCCAAAATTATCAACGTAGCCAACTTTTATCTCCTTAATATCAAACATCATTACACTTCCCACTATTGACAAACCAATAATAATTAGAGGACCTACAATAGTGGCTATTAAAAACTGTTTTCTTTTTACATTGCTTAAAACTTCCCTACTTCCAATAGTTAAGATTTTTTTAACATCTATCTTCATCCTCTTCACCAATTTCATTTAAAAACAACTCTTCCAATGAATGCCCAACCTCAAATTTGATAATATCCTCAGTCCTATCTTTCAATATTTTTAATGCCTCATTATAAGGCATTTCCTTTTTTATTAACTTTCCGTTATCTAAATATTCAATATAAGCAATTTTTTTGCAAATATCTTCAATCTTTCCATAATAAGATGTTTTCCCTTTCTTTAAAATCAAAACTCTATCACACAACCTCTCTATCTTTTCTAACTGATGAGTTGATAAAATTATAGCTTTTCCCAGGTTTTTTAATTCAAAAATTATATCTTTTAAAAGCTTAACATTAACAACATCCAACCCAGAAAACGGTTCATCTAAGATTAAAATATCTGGATTATGGATTACTGAAACAATAAATTGGACTTTTTGCTGATTTCCCTTAGATAGCTCTTTAATCTTAAAATTTTTATAATTGGCAATTTTTAATTTATTTAACCAATAATCAATACTTCTAATAATTTCATCCTTTTCCATTCCTGCCAACTTACCAAAAAAATTTAATACATCTACAACTTTCTCATCCCTATAAAGCCCTCTCTCCTCTGGCAGATAACCAATCCTTCCATTAACCTCTACATAACCATTATATTCTTCAATAATCCCCGATAATATTCTTAAAGTTGTTGTCTTTCCAGCTCCATTATGCCCCAACAATCCAAAAATCTCCCCCTCATAAACTTCAAAAGAAATATTGTCCAAAACCTTTTTATCTCCAAAATATTTTGTTAGATTTTTAACTACAATCTTTGGTTTCATAATCCCCCAACATTAAATACTTTATCATTACCATATATCCAAATAAAAATACCACTATCTAAGTATAAAAGTTAAGTATAAAAGTCATTGTGTGATAATATGCTTGAACCAATTGCCTATGACATTGGAAGATTATGTAGAGAGAATGATAAAGAACTAACTCCAAAGTTGATAGATGTCCATTTTAAGGCAGATGGAATAAAGATGCCATTTGATACATTCAGAGAACTAACTGGATTATTTAAAAAATCTTTTATTGGAACTGTTAAATATAAAGGTAATGAAATTAAATATCAAATATTAAACTTTGGTAAGCATATTGATTTAATTGAATTGGAAGATGCTGATTTATATGTTATTGCTGACGGTAGAAGATTAATAGAGAGAAAGGAACTTCAAATAATCTCAAAAATTAGGGAAAAGGTGTCTCCAAACTCAGCTATTTATTTCCCAGCTGTATTTCCGTGGGAAATTCCACTACTGGTTTATATGGGTGTTGATTACTTTGATGACTCATTGGCTAAGTTATATGCATCAATAGGTTATAAATTTACAAAAAATAGGGCTTTAAAGATGGACAACTATAATTTTGAAGAACTATATAATTATAACAAAAAAGTTTATGAAGAGATATTAGAAGAGGTTAAAATAGCAATAAAAAATGGTTTTTTAAGGAATGTTGTTGAAGAAACAGCCATATCTCATCCTTACTTGTGGGCTAATTATAGAAGGTATGTGCCAGATTTGAGGAACATTCCATTATCAAAAGAGAATAAGATTGTTGTAACAACCAACATAAACATTCCAGAGGTTAAAAAATATTTGGAAAGATTAGATAGCTATGAGCCGTATTCAAATATTGTTGTTTTATTGCCATGTTCATCAAAAAAGCCCTACTCAATATCTCAATCCCATCAAAAGTTTATAAAGGCGATAAAATCCTCAAAAGTCGTTGTTGAGGAAGTTATTTTAACATCGCCATATGGTTTAGTGCCGAGAGCTTTGGAAAGGTTGGTTAATTATGACATCCCAGTGACTGGGGAGTGGAGTTTTGAGGAAATAAAATTAATAAATAACTGCCTAAAAAACTTTTTAAAGAGAGTTGAGGAGAAGTTTGATGATTATATTGTTATTGCCCACTTGCCAGAGCATTATATTGAAATCTTAGATTTAGATAATGTTATTATAACATCAGAGGAAAATCCAACCTCAGAGGAAGCTTTAAAGAAGTTATCTAATACATTAAAAAAGTATAAAGAACTAACAAAAAGTAAAGATATAAATAAAAAAGGACAAAAAATTCATAATATTCAACAACTTGCAAAGTTTCAATTTGGAATAAACTTTATACCAAACGAAATATTTATAAATCATAAAGGACAGATATTCACAAAAGTAAATAATAAAAATCAGCAAATTGCCTCAATAAATCCAAAAAATGGTTTGCTTATCTTAACCTTAATTGGGGGAGAGTTGTTGTGGAACAGTGGGGGGAAAAATATTAACTATGTTGAGGTAGATTATGAGATTAAAAAAGGTTCTCTTTTCCCTCCTGGCTTTGTTGATTGCAATGAAAACATCTCTTATAACGATGAAGTTGTTTTAATCAAAGATAATGAATTTTTAGGTGTCGGTAGGGCTTTAATGAGTGGATTGGAGATGAAAAAGGCAAAGCATGGAGCTTTGGTAAATATAAGAAATGTTAAAAGGTGAATGGTGTGGAGATTGAAAGGGTGGCTGAGTTATTATTATTAAAAGACAAAAATTTTAAAGATAAAGAAAAATTAAGAGATTTGTTAAAGGAATACATTAAAACAAAAGATGAAATTAGCTATTTAGAAAATATCCTTGAGGACTTTGAGAACTTAGATGTAAATCTAAAACATCTCAAAAGAGATGCGGACATTATAAAATCCATAATACCAAGATTAAGTAAATTTACGAATATTCCAATTTTTATGAGAATTGTTAAAATGTTGGAGGCGGTTGAAAAAATTGATACAAAAGAGCTTGAAACTGTAAGGTGGAATATAAATAAAGAAATAGAAGAACTAAATAATAAACTTAAAGAAGTTGAGAACGAGTTAAAAGCCATAATAATAAATGAATCTATGTCAAAAATAGGAACATCAAACTTAGATGAGTTTCTAAAATACTTAGAAAATTTGAAGTATGAAGAAAAAGAACAAAATGAGGGAGTGCATAACCAAAATTTTTAAATTGTAATCTCTTCAAATACTGGTTTCTCTTTTTTAACCCTTGCATATACAGAGACATAATCTTTTATACCACTCCATTTTATTTTTTCCCCTAAAACCTCCTGTATCTGGAATATTCCTGCCTCGTTTGATAGTATTACCTCAATATGTATTGGTTTTTCATTCCCTTCTTTTATCTCAACCTTCTCAATAGAAGCCGCTGAAACAGAATGTATATCATAGCATTTTTTACATATTGGGACTCTCGACCTACCCTTAGTCATATCCGTCCCATCTGCAACGGCAATAACTCCCGCCTCAATCGTTAAGCCCATAACTCCCTCACTATGAGAATAGATAGCGTGTAAAACCTCAGTGGTCATCTGATATGCCTTTTCTTCTTTATAATACTTTTTTAATATACCCTCAACAATATCCAAAGCTAAATAAGCTGAATGTAAATGATGTATCTCTCTATGCACTGAATTCCCAATATCGTGGAGATAAGCTCCCAAAAGAGTTATGGATAAGGAATCTTCAAAAGTTCCATTACAATCTTTCATAAAACTTGGTTCTATCCCTTTTTTATATAAAATTTTTAGCATCTTTATTGCATTGTTTGCCACTATCTTAGCATGTGTTTTTCCATGGTCGTTATAACCCAACCTACCAACAGCCATAATATTTGACATCTTTAAAAAAGTATTTACCTTTTTATTTTTGACTAACTCACTATAAATCATTTTTGGAATACCTTTTAAAGAATTCAGCTCCTCAAAATCCATGGCTCTCCCCATTTAGAATAAAATTTTTATGCTAATAAAAAAGGAATTATTTCCTATCCTTCAACTTTATCATCTCATCAAACAAAAACATCGTATCATGAGGTCCTGGTCTTGCCTCTGGATGGAATTGAACTGAAAAGATTGGTAAGTCCTTATGCTTAATTCCTTCAACAGTCATATCGTTTAAATTTATAAAGCTAACTTCTACATCATCCGGTAAGCTTTCCTCTTTAACGGCAAATCCATGATTTTGAGAGGTTATATAAACTTTTTGTGTTTTTAAATCTTTAACTGGCTGGTTTCCTCCTCTATGCCCAAATTTCATTTTATAGGTTTCTCCACCAAACGCCAAAGCTAAGAGCTGGTTGCCTAAACAAATTCCTGTTATTGGAACTACCCCTATCAACTTTTTAATATTTTTAATAACATCTTTTAACCTTGCCGGGTCTCCTGGGCCGTTTGAGATTAAAACAAAATCCGGATTATATTCTAATATTTCATCATAACTTGTGTTGTATGGAACTTGAACTACTTCACAGTTTCTTTTAACTAAGCTTCTTATTATGTTTAGTTTAACACCACAATCAATTAAAACACATCTTGCCTTTTTATTCTCAACTTTATGAACCTTTGGCTCTTTTATTGAAACTAATGGAACTAAATCAATATCTGATATATCGCTGTATCTTTTAACTCTCTCCAATAACTCAGATATTTCGTCATCATCTATTTTTTCTGCAACCTTTAAACAGCTTTTAACAACTCCCTTATCTCTAATCTTTCTTGTTAAGAATCTTGTATCAATATCTTGGATTCCTGGAATGTCATATTCCTTTAAAAAGTCATCTAATGCTTTACTTGTTACCTCTCTAACGACAAAGCCCTCTGCCTTTATGCCATCTGATTCAAACCAGTCCTTTTTAACTCCATAGTTACCTTCCAATGGATAAGTCATCATGACTATCTGCCCTTTATATGAAGGGTCTGTTAAAACCTCAACATAACCGGTCATAACTGTTGTAAAAACTAATTCTCCAAAAACCTCTTTCTCCGCTCCAAAGCCCTTTCCTTTTAAAATTGTTCCATCCTCTAAGATTAAAACTGCATCCATGCATTTCACCAAAATATCTATAAGCTATTAAACTACTACTTATATATATGATTGGTTAATCATCTAATTACTGCTTTATTATACATTTTATAATTTATGGTTAAAAAT
>JBDOKN010000089.1:0-7342 GCA_039833665.1 Methanocaldococcus sp. | reverse complement strand
TAAAAATGGTGGATAGGCATGGTTAAGATATTGGTTACAGACCCTTTGCATGAAGATGCAATAAAGATATTGGAAGAGGTTGGAGAAGTTGAGGTAGCTACTGGCTTGACAAAAGAGGAATTATTAGAGAAAATTAAAGATGCTGATGTATTGGTTGTTAGGAGTGGAACAAAGGTCACAAGGGATGTTATTGAGAAGGCGGAAAAATTAAAAGTTATAGGGAGGGCAGGAGTTGGCGTAGATAACATAGACGTTGATGCGGCAACGGAAAAAGGGATTATAGTGGTTAATGCCCCTGATGCTTCATCAATTTCAGTTGCAGAATTAACAATGGGATTAATGCTCGCTGCTGCAAGAAATATACCACAAGCAACAGCATCATTAAAAAGAGGAGAATGGGACAGAAAGAGATTTAAAGGTATTGAGTTGTATGGAAAAACTTTGGGGGTTGTAGGTTTGGGAAGAATAGGGCAGCAAGTTGTTAAAAGGGCTAAGGCGTTTGGGATGAATATCATTGCATACGACCCATACATTCCAAGAGAAGTTGCTGAAAGCATGGGAGTTGAGTTGATTGATGATATAAATGAATTATGCAAGAGGGCTGATTTTATAACCTTACATGTCCCATTAACTCCAAAAACAAGATATATTATTGGTAGAGAGCAAATAAACTTAATGAAAAAGAATGCTATAATTGTTAATTGTGCAAGAGGAGGGCTTATAGATGAAAAGGCATTGTATGAGGCATTAAAAGATAAAAAAATTAGGGCTGCTGCTTTGGATGTTTTTGAGGAAGAACCGCCAAAAAATAATCCATTATTAACATTAGATAACGTTATAGGAACTCCTCACCAAGGGGCTTCTACTGAGGAAGCACAAAAAGCTGCTGGAACTATTGTGGCTGAGCAAATTAAAAAAGTTTTGAGGGGAGAGTTAGCTGAGAATGTTGTAAATATGCCAAACATCCCTCAAGAGAAGTTGGGCAAATTAAAGCCATATATGTTGTTGGCTGAAACTCTTGGAAATATTGTTATGCAGGTCTTAGATGGTTCTGTCAATAGGGTTGAGCTTGTATATTCAGGAGAACTTGCCAAGGAAAAAACCGATTTAATAAAAAGGGCTTTCTTAAAAGGTCTTCTCTCACCAATATTGTTGGCTGGAATTAACTTGGTCAATGCCCCTGTTATAGCTAAAAATAGAAATATAAATGTGGTTGAAAGCACAACATCAGAAGAGAAGTATGGAAACGCCATAAAAATAACTGCTGAAAGTGATAAGAAGAAGTTTTCAATAGTTGGAGCTATAATAAACAACAAGCCAGTTATCTTAGAAGTTGATGGATATGAAGTTAGCTTCATCCCAGAGGGAGTTTTAGCAATTATTAAACATATTGATAGACCTGGCACAATTGGTAGGGTGTGCATAACATTGGGCGATTATGGAATAAATATTGCAAGTATGCAAGTAGGAAGAAAAGAACCTGGAGGAGAGAGCGTAATGCTATTGAACTTAGACCATACAGTCCCTGAGGACGTTGTTGAAAAAATAAAAGAGATTCCAAATATTAAAGATGTTGCTGTAATAAATTTATAAATTTATATTTCAATTTCAAATCTTTTTAGTTCAGAGATGCTCATCCTATCCTTTAAAAACTCTTTTGGAATTAAATATAAAAATTTTGGTTCATATGGCTCTCCTTTTAACCCTAAAACCACAGCATCAATGTTTTCAGGATAGTCCAATCTTATAATTTCATTTACTGGGTATGTCTTTTTGAATACGGGATATACTTTAAATCCCTTGAAGTAAATGCCATCTTTCTTAAACTCTGCCCCAATATTTTTTAAATAATAAGCAAATGCCCTTGTATTTTCATCTAAATAATCCAATAAAGTGTTTATATTGTTTGTTTCTATCTTGCAATCTTCAATTTCTATTCTTTTAGCAAAATTTATTTTTACTTCACCATTTGTTGATGCATCTTCAATTTTTATTCTCTTCCTTTTAAGTTTATACCAGATTTTTTTAAAGAATGACTTTACCTTGTATTTTAATAAAACATAGCCACCAAATACTGCCATTAAAATTAAAAATATTGGCAAGGCAAATATTGCCAAAACTATCAATAGAAATAAAATTAGAAGTATTAAAAAAACTCCTGTAATTCCACTAACTCTATAAACCTTAACCTTCATCTACATCCCTCAGAGCGTTTTTAATTAAGTTAATATATTCCTCTTTTTTAGGCACAACCATAATCTTTTTAGAGGGCAGTTTTATAGAAGCTCTAAATCCGTATTTTTTTGCTATTTCAGTGGCTATTTTATTATATTTGTAGAGTTCATTAAATAGATTTTCGTTTAGTTGAGCATCTTCATCTGCATACTGCAAACAACACCCCTCCCTCCAAAATCCAATTTTATCCCCAACTTCATGAGCTTTTTCAACTTTTATGTTGTAATAATCCATTAATTTTAAAATATCTTCAAAAGCTAACCTTATCAAAGGTCTAAAAAATAAAATCTCCTTATCTTTTCCTTTGCTATACTTTTGTGGGACAGGTGTTAGTTCCATTTTGTTACATATAACTTCTCCATAAACATCCCTTAAATAATTCATAATTGCCCCAGAAATTTTTTCGAGAGCTGAATCCCCAGTCATAATTATCCTAATATCTTTTTCTTTGGCTACATCAACAGCTTTATCCTTCATTATATTTTTACATATTC
This sequence comes from Methanocaldococcus sp., assembly GCA_039833665.1. Taxonomy (GTDB): domain Archaea; phylum AGJL01; class Methanococci; order Methanococcales; family Methanocaldococcaceae; genus Methanocaldococcus. The sequence goes on along the minus strand of JBDOKN010000089.1, from coordinate 4,613 downwards.
TACATACACTTCCTCCCTTAGCTCCCTTAGTTCTTTTTAAAAGGTCATCTGTAATATCATAAAATATGACTGGAATATCAAACCTCTTAGATAATTTTTCAACCATTTTTTTTGAGATATCCCAACTCCATCTATGATAGAAATGAATTAAACACTCTATATTTAAATCTAAATCCTTAGCTAAGGCAATTGCTGTTGAGCTGTCTTTTCCACCACTTGCCATAACTATAATTCCTTCATCTAAGGCAGATTTTTCTTTAAATTGTTCTATAATATCTCTTTTTAATTCCTCTAAATTATTTAGTTTTCTTTTACTTTTTGTCCATTCTGAAAATTCCATGATTTCACTAAGCATGTTTTTTATTTTATGAATATGGAGCTTTTGATTATTAAAACTGAGTGTTCATAAAATATGAAATTTAATTCAAGATAGAAAACTTTATATACCTTTATGGTTATTACCATCTATCGTAGTCAATCACAATTTAAAAGGTGATGCTGTGAAAAAGCTATTGGCTTTAATATTAGGACTTTGTTTAATAGTCCCAGTAATATCAATAGCAGGATGTGTTGGAGAAAGTAAAAATACTGAGAAATCATCTACTATAATAATTAGAACTACCGGAGCAACATTCCCAAAGTATCAAATACAAAAGTGGATTAATGATTATCAAAAAATCCATCCAAATGTTAAGATTGAATATGAAGGTGGAGGAAGCGGACACGGGCAGGAAACATTTTTAAAGGGATTAACTGATATTGGAAGAACAGACCCTCCAGTTAAAGAAAGCATGTGGAAAAAGTTTTTATCAACAGGAGACCAGCCACTACAATTTCCAGAAATCGTTGGGGCAGTTGTTGTAACCTACAACATCCCAGAGATTGGAGATAAAACCTTAAAATTAAGTAGGGATGTGTTGGCTGATATATTCTTAGGTAAGATTGAATACTGGGACGATGATAGAATTAAAAAATTGAATCCAGAAGTTGCCGATAAACTTCCACATGAAAAGATTATCGTCGTTCATAGAAGTGATGCAAGTGGAACAACAGCTATATTTACAACATATTTAAGTTTAATTAGTAAGGAGTGGGCAGATAAAGTTGGAGCTGGGAAGGTTGTAGATTGGCCAGCTGACAAGATGGGGAGAGGAGTTGCTGGAAAAGGTAACTCAGGAGTTGTAGCAACATTAAAATCAACTCCGCACTCAATCGCATACACCGAATTATCTTATGCAATCGAAGAAAAACTTCCAGTTGCGGCATTAGAAAACAAAAATGGTAATTTTGTTAAACCAACGGATAAGACAATAAAAGCAGCTGTCTCAGCAGTTAAAGCAAATATTCCGAACCCAACAGAAGGATATAAAGAGGATTTAAAGCAAATGTTGGATGCTCCTGGAGACAACGCTTATCCAATAGTCGCATTCACACACTTATTAGTTTGGGAAAACAAAAATGGTAAGCACTACAACAGTGAAAAAGCTAAAGCTATTAAAGATTTCTTAACATGGGTATTAACTGAGGGGCAGAAACCAGAGCATTTAGCTCCAGGATATGTTGGATTACCAGAAGATGTTGCTAAGATTGGATTAAATGCAGTAAATATGATAAAAGAGTAATAATTTTCTATTTTTAATTTTTATTTTTATTGCCCTCCATTTTAAAATTAATTTTTAGCAATTTTAAAGTTGGTAAGATATAAATATCACATCGTTATTATCTTAATCTTAAACCACTAATTCACAATTAATGAAATAAAATGCTAAATTAGGTAGAAACTATGGACTTGAAAAAACTCCTAAGAAAGGTAGATGAATTTAAAATAATAACACTACCAGCCATATTCATTGTATTTATATTATTTGTTTTAATATTGGGCTTTTATTTCTTCAATGCACTTCCCGCTATTGAGAGATACGGTATTGATTTATTTATAACGAATGTTTGGAAAGCCGCTGAGGAACCAGCAAAAGAAATATATGGATTAGCAGCACCAATTTGGGGTAGCATTTATACAGCAACAATTGCCGTTTTAATAGCTCTGCCTTTGTCAATTTGTTATGCAATATTTGTCAATGATTACGCTCCTAAAAAATTAAAATATCCATTAATTATAATTTCAGATATTATGGCAGGTCTTCCAACAATAATTTATGGTATATGGGGAGCTTTCATATTAGTTCCATTATTGAGAGACCACATTATGAAATTTTTATATGAGCATTTTTCATTTATCCCACTCTTTAACTACCCACCACTATCGGGCTACTGCTACCTATCAGCAGGTATATTATTGGGAATAATGGTTACACCATTTGCAGCAGCTATAATTAGAGAGGCATATGCAATGATTCCATCCGTTTATAAAGAGGGTTTAGTTGCCTTAGGAGCCACAAGATACGAAACTACGAAGGTTTTAATAAAATACATAAGACCTGCTATAATTTCAGGGCTTATATTGGCTTTTGGTAGGGCTTTGGGTGAGACAGTTGCTGTTTCATTAGTAATTGGAAACTCATTTAACCTAACTTACAAGCTCTTTGCCCCAGGATATACAATATCATCATTGATAGCAAACCAATTTGGAAATGCAGTTTTATATGAATACATGACCTCAGTCCTCTACTCAGCTGGTTTGGTGCTGTTTGTTGTTGGATTAATTGTCAATATTATAGGGCTATATTATTTAAAGAGGTGGAGAGAGCATGTCTCCCATTAAACACAAAACCATTAGAATGATTAAAGACAAAATATTTTTATTTATTGTTGGAGCTTTAACTTTATTGGCAATTCTTCCCTTATTCCACATAATAATTTCAATTGTTGAAAAAGGACTGCCAATAGTATTAGAGAGGGGCTTAACATTTATAACTGGAACACTAAGCGAGGGAGGAATAGGCCCAGCAATAGTTGGGACTTTAATGCTTACAGCATTAGCCACTATTATCGGCTTACCTCTGGCTTTCTTAGCCGGAGCTTATGCCTATGAATTCCCAGACAGCTTTATTGGAAGAGCTACAAAGATGTTACTGCAAATAATGTTGGAGTTCCCAACTATATTGGTTGGGACTTTTGTCATGGGGATTTTGGTTATTCCGATGGGGACTTTTTCAGCGTTAGCTGGGGCTTTGGCATTGGCTTTAATATTAACCCCCTATGTAGCTGTTTATACAGAGGAGGCAATGGCAGAAGTTCCAAGAATTTATAAAGAGGGGGGCTATGCATTAGGATGCACAAGGGCACAGGTAATATTTAAAGTTATTACAAAGATGGCTAAGAAAGGGATTTTAACAGGAATTTTAATAGGTATGGCAAAGGTTGCTGGAGAAACAGCCCCTCTGTTATTTACTGCTGGTGGATTGTATGAGGTCTATCCGACAAATCCATTAGAGCCGGTTGGGGCAATACCTCTCCTCATCTACACACTGGTTCAAAGTCCTTCAATTGAAGACCATCAAATCGCTTGGGGAGCTTCTTTGATTATGCTTATAATATTTTTAGCAATATTCATCCCAATAAGATACTCTTTGAAGGATGATATAAAATTATAAAAAAAATTATAAAATAAACTCTAAAAAAGGGATAAGAATGGCAAAGATAAAGATGGAAACAAAAAACTTAAATTTATGGTATGGAGAAAAGCAGGCATTGTTTGATATAAACCTTCCAATTTATGAAAAAAAGATAACTGCATTAATAGGACCGAGTGGATGTGGTAAATCAACATTTTTAAGATGTTTAAATCGATTAAATGATTTAATTCCAAATGTCAGAATAGAGGGAGAGGTTTTATTAGACGGAAAAAACATCTATGACAAAGATGTTGATGTTTATGAGTTAAGGAAGAGAGTGGGGATGGTATTTCAAAAGCCAAATCCTTTTGCAATGAGTATTTATGATAATGTTGCATTTGGTCCGAGAATTCATGGAATTAAGGATAAAAAAGAGTTGGATAAGATTGTCGAGTGGGCTTTAAAGAAAGCTGCTTTGTGGGATGAGGTTAAGGATGAATTGCACAAAAACGCTTTATCTCTCTCTGGGGGACAACAGCAGAGGTTGTGCATAGCGAGGGCTATAGCTGTTAAGCCAGAGGTTTTATTGATGGATGAGCCAACCTCTGCATTAGACCCGATATCTACTTTAAAAATAGAGGAGTTGATGGTGGAATTAGCTAAGGACTATACAATAGTTGTTGTAACCCACAACATGCAACAAGCAAGTAGGGTCTCTGATTATACTGCCTTTTTCTTGATGGGGAAATTAATTGAGTTTGGTGAGACGGAGCAAATATTCTTAAATCCACAGAAGAAGGAGACCGATGATTATATTAGTGGTAGGTTTGGTTAAAGCCATATCAAAATTTTTTAATTAATCACAAAATATGAACTTTTATGCATATTTGTATAATTTAGGGGATAGTTATGCCAAAAAAATTTAAGGACATAATAAACGACATAGATAAAAAAGTGGAATTCTTAGGAAATGTTGTTGTAAAAAATTTGAATCTTAGTGTTGAGGGCTACTGTTCAAGCAAGAAAGAACTTTGTAATATGGTAGCATCAAAAAATGATGAAGTAATCAATAATTTAGAATCATTAGAGATGTATGCA
>JBDOKN010000088.1:0-2645 GCA_039833665.1 Methanocaldococcus sp. | reverse complement strand
AATCTATATTATCATCAAAAAGTAAGAGTAAATCAAAACTAAACTTAGAAAAAATCTTTAAAAACTTTGCTAAGGAAAGAAATATTATCTCCATATTGGAGGGAATCTTATGATTGGATATTATGACTCAATCCTCAAAAAACTTGGAGAAATAAAAGGATTTAAGCCAAAAAGGAGACCTTTAATTGAGAGGGTTTTGAAGGATATTGAAAGCTCTGAAAAACCTTTCTTTATTGTTAAAGCACCAACTGGATACGGAAAAACCACCATAAGCTATACCTTAGCTTTATACTCACTTTATAATGCAGAAAAGTTTGATAAGGTAATCCATATATTACCAATGCGTTCAATAGTTGAGGATTTGTCAATGTCTGCAAAAGAGCTTTTTGATTTTTCAAGGGCAAAGATGATGGGAGTTAGTGAAGAGGTTTTTCATCTCTTTCCCCTAAACTTTACAACAATTGACACGTTTATTTGGGATGTTTTAAAACTAAATACTAAAAAATTCAGCAGAATAAAAGATAGGAAAGAATTTGGATATGACTTCTTTACTCAGGCATCGATATTGAACTCTATGCTTATTTTTGATGAAGCTCATTTTATTTTAGAGGATGATAAGTTAAAGAGCATATTCCTCTGTGTTTTGAAATTTTTAGTTGAAAATGATGTTCCTATTTTAATACTAACTGCAACACTTTCAAAGGGATATGAAGAGCTTTTTAAAAAATATGCAATACCAGAAAGATACGATTTTAGAATTTACGAACTGTCAGATGAAAATGGAAAATCTTCAAAATCACATATATTCGTAGAGGATAAAGAGTTTTTAGAAAGAGAGAGAAATAAGAATTTTGAAATCTCTATATTTGATGAAAATTTTGTAGGGAATTACTTAAAATACGTTGAAGAGGGAAAGAGAAATATTATTGTTGCCAATAGTCCAAAGAAATGTGTGAAAATCTACGATATGGCTTTGGAAGAGAGTAGATTTGATAACATACTACTAATTCATGGGAAGATGACTTACAACCATAGAAAGAGGGTTGTTGAAAAAATTAGAAACCTAAAAAATGAGAAAGAGTTTTTGATAATCTCAACTCAAGTTATCGAAGCTGGAGTTGATATTTCATCGGATATAATGATTACAGAGATTGCTCCACCAAATTCGTTGATTCAGAGATTTGGTAGAGTGGCAAGATATAACGAAAAAGAAGGAAAAATAATCATTTTAAAATCAGATGGAAAGCCATACAACAAGGAAAAAATTGAAAAAACTTGGACATATCTTGAAAGCAATATGGATATTCATCCAAGATTCTCTAAAACCTATCAAGAATGGATAGATAAAGTTCATGGAAAAAGCTTAGCCAATGCTGAAGCTAAAATTGGAAGGCACAAAAGAATAACAAATATTTTAATTGAAAAACTAAGAGAGTTTAGAACAAGGAGTTTTGAAATCTACGAAATAATAACTAAATATATTTCTGAAGGACATGCATTTTTAAGAGATTTTTTAATACCAGTTGAAGTTGAAAATGATGTGGTCTTAATTACTCCAAAGGAGTTATTTAAACTCTGTAAATTGGGGAAAATTGATGTTATTAGGATAAAAAAGATTGAAAATAATATTGTAGGAGAAAAATTAAAAGTAAAAGATGAAAATGAAGCATATAAGGTAGCAATAGATATTGCCTGTGGAGAACCTATAGAGGTTAAACTTCTAAATGGATATGACAAAGAGAGGGGGCTTATACTATGACATGCTATGCTTTCTTTGATAAGGATGGGAGAGGATTAGAAACAATGGAAGAGCATATTAAAAAGGGATTGGAGGTAATAGATTTTTACATTAAAAGGAATTATCATAAAAAGGTTGCCAAATGTTTAAATGTTGATAATAAAGTTGGAGAAGTTGTATTAAAGGTGTCTTATGTGTTGCACGATGTTGCTAAGGGTTTAGAATACTATCAAGATAAGAAAACGTTTCGTGGGCATGAGTTTTATTCTGCATACATTGCCTATAAATCAATAAATATAATCACTGGAAATAAAAATAAGGATAAAAAGATTAGAAAAGCCATAGCTTGTGCAATTGCATTGCATCACCATACTATGGTAAATAGGCTTAACTTAATAGAATATTCATCAAAATTAAAATTATGTGATGATTGCATTGAAATCATTAAAAAATACTCTCCAATTGAGATTAACATCCCTAACGAAATTATAAGCAACATTGAGCATAGCATTATCGACCTTTTTACAAATAGTGATGAAATTTTTAGAGGAATATATTTAATTTTAGTGCCTTTGATGGTTGCAGACAATATCTCAGCAATTTTAAATAGGAAAAATGTTAATGAAAATTTAGGAGTTTTAGGCAGGGAAGTTATAGAGATTTACAACATCTACAAAAAGTATCTTGGAGATAGCCATGCTATACATAATAACTTTGGGATTTGATGAAAAATTTGCCATTAGGTTTTTGCTTAGGCATGGAATTAAAAGAGACGATAAAGTTCTCATAATCTTGCCAGATGATTTAAATAGCAATCAGAAAGTCCAAAATGCATTAAATAATATACTCTCCCTCTTAGACAATCTTGTTAAAAAAGAAAACATTTCTATACTTGAGGTTGATGTAA
>JBDOKN010000087.1:0-6047 GCA_039833665.1 Methanocaldococcus sp. | reverse complement strand
TAATATCAAAAAGACCAGAGTGGGATAAATTCCCTGGGGCGGAATATACAATGGCTTTTGACACCATATTTCCAGATGGTAGAACTATGCAGATAGCAACAGTCCATAACTTAGGGCAGAACTTCTCAAAAACATTTGAGATTGTATTTGAGACACCTACAGGAGATAAGGATTATGCCTATCAAACATGTTATGGAATTTCAGATAGAGTTATTGCCTCAATTATAGCAATTCATGGGGATGAGAAGGGTTTAATTTTGCCGCCAATAGTTGCACCAATTCAGATAGTTATAGTTCCATTAATCTTTAAAGGGAAGGAAGAAATCGTCATGGAGAAGGCAAAAGAGCTTTATGAGAAATTAAAAGGCAAATATAGAGTTCATATAGATGATAGAGACATAAGACCTGGTAAAAAGTTCTATGATTGGGAAATAAAAGGCGTTCCATTGAGGGTAGAGATAGGACCAAAAGATATTGAAAATAAGAAAATAACATTGTTTAGGAGAGATACTGGGGAGAAGTTCCAGGTTGATGAGTCCCAGTTTGAGGAGGTGGTAGAAAAAACTTTAAATAATATTATGGAAAACATTAAAAATAGAGCATGGAAAAAATTCGAAAACTTTATAACTATCCTTGAAGATATAAATCCTGAGGAAATTAAAAAAATACTATCTGAAAAGAGGGGAGTCATCTTAATTCCATTTAATAAAGAGATATATTCTGAAGAACTTGAAGAGAAAGTAGAGGCAACTATTTTAGGAGAGACAGAATATAGAGGGAATAAATATATTGCAATAGCTAAGACATATTAAACCTTAAATCAATTTATTTATTAATTTAATCATTTAATACTAATTTTATTTTATTATGAATTTTAATTTTATGGGAAGCTTTTTATTTATGTGAGGAGAATATTAAAAGTTTGAAAATTTGTTTATTAAGGTGAAAAAATGGATGTAATGAAAGGAACAACAACAGTTGGTTTAATTTGTGACGATGCAGTGATTTTAGCAACCGATAGGAGGGCATCAATGGGGAACTTAGTGGCTGATAAAGGGGCAAAAAAATTATATAAAATAGATGATTACATTGCCTTAACAATAGCTGGAAGCGTTGGAGATGCTCAGGCAATAATTAGATTATTAACTGCTGAGGCAAAATTATATAAAATGAGAACAGGAAAAAATATCTCCCCATTAGCATGTGCTACCCTATTAAGCAATATACTACATTCAAATAGATACTTCCCTTTTTTAACCCAGTTAATTATAGGAGGATATGATTTGTTAGAAGGGCCTAAATTATTTTCATTAGACCCATTAGGAGGGATGAATGAAGAAAAAACATTCACTGCAACAGGTTCGGGTTCTCCAATTGCCTATGGGGTCTTAGAGGCAGAGTATGACAAAGACATGTCAGTCGAAGATGGCTTAAAATTGGCTATAAAAGCATTAAAATCAGCAATGGAGAGAGATACATTCTCAGGAAACGGGATATCATTAGCAGTTATAACAAAAGATGGAGTCAAGATATTTGAAGATGAAGAGATTGAAAAAATCTTAGATAGTGTAAAATCAAAATCTAAGAAAAAAACAACAAAAAGAAGGAGAAAAAGCAAATAAACACAAACTTTATTATAAGTATAATAATAACGAAATATTAAAATTAACAATAAACTTAGGAACTTTTAAAAATTAAACTTAAAACTTAGTTTGTTTAATTATTTGTTTATTCTGCTATTTAAATCTATTTTAGAATTTTTTTAATCCCAATATTTTAAAATAAAAAATTTTCAATTTAAAACATTAAAATTTTAAAAATTAAGGAGGAGGATTATTTTGTCAGCAGAGGAAGTTTTAGAAAATATAAAGAGAGAGATAATAAAAAAATCACCAAAAGAGGCAAAAATAGTTGATGTTCAGTTTGAGGGGCCCGAAGTAGTTGTCTATGTAAAAAATCCAGAAATTTTTACAAATGAAATTATTAAAAACCTTGCCAAAGAGCTAAGAAAAAGAATTTCCATAAGACCTGACCCATCTGTTTTAGTTGAGCCAGAAATAGCCAAAAAGAAAATTTTAGAAATCGTCCCTGAAGAGGCAGAGATAACAAACTTTGTTTTTGATGCAAACACTGGGGAGGTTATAATAGAATCAAAAAAACCTGGGTTAGTTATAGGTAAAGAAGGAAAAACATTAGAGATGATTAAAAAGGCAATAAGATGGGCTCCAAAACCAGTAAGAGCCCCACCAATTCAATCAGAGACAATTAAAGCAATTAGGGCTACACTATATAGGGAAAGGCATGAAGTTAAAGAAATTTTAAGAAGGATTGGAAGGAGAATACATAGGGACATAATTGTTAGAGGGGATTATTGGATAAGGGTCTCTTTTTTAGGTGGGGCGAGAGAGGTTGGCAGGTCTTGCTTATATGTTCAAACACCAGACACAAGGGTTTTGATTGACTGCGGTATTAATGTAGCATGTGAAGATAAAGCATTTCCTCACTTTGATGCCCCAGAATTCTCAATTGAGGACTTAGATGCCGTTATAGTTACTCATGCCCATTTAGACCACTGCGGTTTTGTCCCCGGCTTGTTTAGATATGGTTATGATGGGCCAGTATATTGCACACGACCAACAAGGGATTTAATGACTTTATTACAAAAAGATTATTTAGAGATTGCAAAAAAAGAAGGTAAAGAGATTCCTTACACATCAAAGGATATAAAAACATGTGTTAAGCACACAATACCAATTGATTATGGAGTTACAACAGATATAAGTCCAACAATAAAATTAACTCTACATAATGCGGGGCATGTTTTAGGTTCTGCAATTGCTCACTTGCATATAGGAGAGGGGTTGTATAACTTAGCTTATACGGGAGATATTAAGTTTGAGACGTCAAGATTGTTAGAGCCGGCTGTTTGTCAATTTCCAAGATTGGAAACATTGATAATTGAATCTACTTATGGGGCTTATGATGATGTTCTGCCAGAGAGGGAAGAGGCAGAAAGAGAGCTTTTAAGAGTAGTTAGTGAAACAACAGATAAAGGAGGAAAGGTTTTAATTCCTGTCTTTGGCGTTGGTAGGGCTCAGGAATTGATGCTTGTTTTAGAAGAGGGCTACAACCAAGGCATATTTAATGCCCCCGTCTATTTAGATGGGATGATTTGGGAAGCTACTGCTATACATACCGCATATCCAGAATATTTATCAAAAGAGATGAGGCAGAAGATATTCCACGAAGGAGATAATCCATTTTTATCTGAGGTGTTTAGAAGGGTAGGAAGCACAAATGAGAGGAGGAAGGTTATTGATAGCGACGAGCCATGTATAATTTTAGCTACCTCGGGAATGCTCACAGGAGGACCGAGTGTTGAATATCTGAAACACTTAGCTCCTGACGAGAAAAATGCAATAATATTTGTTGGTTACCAGGCAGAGGGAACTTTGGGGAGAAAGGTTCAGAGAGGTTGGAAAGAAATTCCAATCACAACAAGAAATGGAAAAACAAAGTCAATCCCAATCAATTTGCAGGTTTATACAATTGAAGGATTTTCAGGACATAGTGATAGAAAGCAGTTAATTAAATATATTAGGAGGTTAAAACCATCGCCAGAAAAGGTTATTATGGTTCATGGAGAGGAAAGCAAATGCTTAGATTTTGCAGATACAGTTAGAAGATTGTTTAAAAAACAAACTTATGTGCCAATGAACTTGGATGCTATAAGGGTTAAATAAAGAGAGGAAAGGTAAAGTTTAAATAGCATAATCTGCTATTATCTCAATCAATGTTTTTAATAATCCTTAATGTAAATTGAAAGAGCAAATATTTTTAGTTTAAAAACACAAAATATGGTTAAAAGGTGATAATTATGTCAAAAGGAACGCCATCAATGGGTAAAAGAAACAAAGGTTCATATCATATAAGATGTAGAAGATGTGGAAGAAGAGCTTACCATGTAAGAAAAAAGAGATGTGCCGCTTGCGGATACCCAAACAAAAGAATGAGAAAATATTCATGGCAAAATAAAAAAGTTAATGGTAAGAGAATAAAATAACCAAGTAGGAATTTTATATTCTTTTTTACTGAATTTATTCCACTTTATAGTAGTTGAGATAGTTTTTTATATTAATTAAAAGTTATAATTTTTTGATAATCTTATTTTGGTGATAAAATGAGTGACCTTGAAAATATTGACTATTATGATTACAAGGCATTATTAAAGAGGGCAAGAAGTCAGATTCCAGATTATGTTTTCCAAAAAGATAGATTTGAACTTCCAGAAATTGAGATTTTGATAGAGGGAAATAGAACAATAATAAGGAATTTTAGAGAATTGGCTAAGGCAGTTAATAGGGACGAAGAATTTTTTGCTAAATATTTATTAAAAGAGACAGGTAGTGCTGGTAACTTAGAAGGCGGTAGGTTAATATTGCAGAGAAGAATCAGCCCAGAGTTGTTAAAATCAAGAATTAATGACTTTTTAAGGGAGTATGTTATTTGTAGAGAGTGTGGTAAGCCAGATACTAAGATTATTAAGGAGGGAAGGGTTCATCTCTTAAAATGTATGGCTTGTGGTGCTATAAGACCTATAAGGATGATTTAAGGGAAATTATGGAAGAAAAAGTCATTGAGATTTTTAAAAAATATCTCTCATTAAATATTCCAAAAAAGATTTTAATAACTTATTTTTTATGCTGGACAGGGTTTTTATTTTCATTCTCAGTAGGGAAGTTCCTTTTATATTTATCCTCTATTTTTAAATCCAAATTTATAGAACAACCTGCTAAATTAGCCCAAGAAGTTGGAACTGTAAAATTTCATGCAGTTTCCTCAGCAGTATCCACAACTGTTGGAACAAAAAATAGCTACTTAACCTACGCCTTTTCATATGTAATTTCTAATTTTATGGGATGTTTAATCATAATGTTAGCTCTTGGATTGCTTGCTTACCTATATAAAAAAGATTTGGAAAAAGCCAAAACATTGGAAGAAAAAGAGGAGATATTTAGACAATATCAAAAGTATTTATTTATATTGTTTATTTTTACTGTTGTAAATCCACTAACTGGATTAATTGGGACAGACCTTAACTACTCTGACTTAATTGCAGTTCTTCCACATGGATTTTTTGAGTTTTTTGGATTTGCTACGGCGGTTGTTGGTGGATTGGAAATAGCCAACAAAATACTTCCAATAATTGAAAAAAGAATATATCGCAAAAAAATAGCAACGCTTATATTATGCTCATTTATATTTATATTTATAGCTGGTATGTTGGAGCCATTCGATTGGCTTATTTATGGTTATGCAAAAGCTTATGGAATTTCCCTATTATCTGCATTTATAAATGCTTATAAAAATTTATTTTTGTATCTGATTTCTATGCTTTAAACTTATTTTTATTTTTGAGGTGAGATGATTAAAGTATTGGCAATAGATATATCTGGAAGGCATCAAGAAAATGATATATTTTTTAGAGTTTATGCTGGGGTTTTGGTTGAGATTAAAGCAGACAGAATTGTGCATGTAGAAAAAATAGACATTATGGTTAAAGAAGAGGAAAGTCAAAAATTGAGGGATATTGTTAAAGAAGTTAAGGAATTTATTGAAAAATTTAGTAAGGAGTTTGATTATGTTTTATGTGAGAGAGGAGAGTTTTTTAACATATCTAAGGATATAATTTCAGCAATTTTAAAAAAAGAGGTTATCTTCCCAAAGACAAGAGGAGAGTTAGAGGCGATAAATATAGCTCATCATGTCTCTTATTCAGTTAGGAAATTACTTATGGAAGAAAAGAAAAAGTTGATAAAAAGTTTATAGTTAAAGTTTATAGATATTGAAAATATTAGTATTAACAAATAAAGTTAAAAATAAAATAATAAATGATAGTAAATAATTTCTAATAAAAAGTTTTGGTGGTTTTAATGTATGAGATAGTTAGATATGAAGGAGGGGTCTATAAAAACAACATCTTTAAAGAGTGGATTGAGGACATTGGTGGATTTATCATTCAAGAGCATGTTATGCAGTTAGATGTT
>JBDOKN010000086.1:0-1693 GCA_039833665.1 Methanocaldococcus sp. | reverse complement strand
TGCTACAACTGCAGAGGGGACTGGAGTTATAAGGATGATGTGAAAAATATTGTTATTGATGAAGTTTATGAGGAGTTTATAGATAATCCTTATGACTACCTTCCAGAACTTCCAGAGGGGGATGTTTGCATTGCTCAACTACATGAAGATTTGTTGTATGAACTCCCTTTATTATTAAAAGAAAAGGGTTATAAAGCTTTAATTGTTCCTTCTGAAACTCCACATGATTTGTCTTTGGCATTGAGGAGAGATTTAAAGAGAGTTTGTAGTAATTACAATATTGAGTTCGAAAACCCGAAACCCTTCTGTTCATTGGAGAAGAAGGAGGGTAATGAATACATAAATAAATTTATTGACTACTTTAAGATAGGAAAGCCAGAGTTAGAGATAGATGTTGAGAATGGCGTTATTAAGAATGTTAAAGTTAAAATCTCTGCTCCTTGTGGAGAAACATATTATATAGCCAAAAGATTGAAAGGGAAGAAAATAGATAATTTAAAGGAAGAGATTGCAAATGCTCATCACAACTATCCATGTTTGGCAAGTATGGAGATAGATAAAGAGCTTGGAGACACTATTTTACATAAAGCTGGGTATATTGCATTTGAAACAATTGAAAAAGCATTGAGAGAACATAGTTCTTTTCAAAAGTAAAGTAATAAAATTTATTAATGAAGTTTAAACTCCTTTCATTAGGAAGGAGTTCATTAATGCTTTATGCATTTCAAAATATTTTTGAAAAGAGTTGTAATTGGGCTCTTTTTTCTTATTGGGTTGTTGCATAATTATGTCATAATATACCACAACTTAGTAAAAATTATATATTTATTTTTACACTACTATATGTAGTCAAAAAGATACATATAGTTATTATACAAGTCAGGTGAAATTATGAAAAAACTTGTAATGGCTATCTTAGGGATTACATTAATAGGAACGATTTATGCCTTTCCACCATGGATGATAGTTCAATCCCAAACAGTTGAAGGAGAAACTACAAATTCATCAGATATTTTAAAAAATGTAACTATTGAAGAGTATATAACTCCTGCAGGATATAAGATATATGGTTTAGTTAAAAATGGTGAAGTTGTTGGTGTATTGTGGAATAACGTTGATTTAAATAAAATAACTGTTGGAAATCCAATTTATACATGGTGGGGGGCTAAATATCCTTTATACTATAATGGATATCTTGTAGGGTTTGTAAATGATTATAGCAACAATAATTATAACTATCCACCAAGAGGTTGGGGTGGATGTTGTTGTGGACGCCCATATTGGTGGCATAATTAAAATAAAAGTTTTAAAATTTTATATCTTTATTTTTTAAATGCTTGGATATTATATTAACACCAAACTATTTTAAAAGAAGCTATTTTTATTAATGTATTTTTAGTTTCTATTATTTTGATTAAGGTTATCTTTATATATTTTAAAATATACTTTATACTACTGTTTTGAAAAAATGGATAACTCACATTATATATAAAAATTTATACATTTGAATATAATGTTGTAAGGTGATTAATATGGACAGAATACAGATATTGAGGAAAATATCACAAATATTGTTCTTCCTATATTTTGTGTTTGTTATAAGTTTCTGTAAAATATGTCCATTAGGATTTATACAACACTTTATTATAAAAGGTATTGATTGGTATTTAATGTTCAAGTTAGTTGTTATTAT
>JBDOKN010000085.1:0-3253 GCA_039833665.1 Methanocaldococcus sp. | reverse complement strand
TTTAAAAACAAAGGGTGAGATTGTGAAGGTTTTATTAATTGGAGGAGGAGCAAGAGAGAGTGCAATAGCTCATGCTTTAAAAAAGAATGAAGAGGTAAAGCTCTACACATTGATGAAAAACAAAAACCCGGGAATTGCAAGATTGTCTGAAGAGATAAAGTTGGCAAAAGAAACTGATTTAGATGCTGTTAAAGAATTTGCTGAAAAAGTTAAACCTGATTTGGCTGTTATAGGTCCAGAAGCTCCTTTGGATGTTGGAGTTGTTGATTTGTTGGAAGATTTAGGAGTTCCAGCAGTTGGACCTAAAAAGGCAGCTGCTCAAATAGAAACAAACAAAGAATTTATGAGAAACTTATTTAAAAAATACAATATAAAAGGTTCTTTAATGTATAAGGCATTTGAAGAGTATGGGGAAGAGTTGGAGAGTTTTATTGATGAATTGACTGAGAAAGGTATCAAAGTTGTTGTTAAGCCAGTTGGATTAACTGGAGGGAAAGGAGTTAAGGTAGTTGGAGAGCAGTTAAAGGATAATGAGGAAGCAAAGAAATACGCCAAAGAAATTTTTGAAACTGGATTGGGTGGAGGAAAGGTTTTGATTGAAGAAAAATTAGAGGGAGTTGAATTTACATTACACGGATTTGTTGATGGAGATACGATAAAATTTACACCGTTTGTTCAAGACCATCCTCATGCATTGGAGGGAGATGAAGGAAGTATAACCGGAGGAATGGGTTCCTACTCCTGCCCAGACCATAAACTACCATTTATGACGGAAGATGATGTAAAAACTGCAAAGGAAATAATGGAAGAGACGGTTAAGGCATTAAAGGAGGAGGTTGGGGGCTATAAGGGAATTTTATATGGGCAGTTTATGCTAACTAAGGATGGACCTAAGATTATTGAATACAATGCAAGATTTGGAGACCCCGAGGCAATGAATTTATTGGCTATATTAAAGAATGACTTTTTGGATGTTTGTGAAGCAATAGTGGATAAAAAACTTAATAATATGGATGTTGAGTTTGAAAATAAAGCAACTGTTTGTAAGTATGTTGTTCCAAAAGGTTATCCTGACAATCCTGTTAGAGGAGAGCCAATAACTGTTGATGAAGAGGCAATTAAAAAAACTGGGGCTATATTGCATTACGCCTCAGTTAATGAAGAGAATGGAAGTTTATACATGACAGGTTCAAGGGCTGTTGCAGTAGTTGGAGTTGCTGATACAATTGAAGAAGCTGAGAAGATAGCAGAGGAAGCAACTAAATATATTAAGGGAGAGGTATATCATAGGAGGGATATAGGTAAAAAAGAGTTAATCAAGAAAAGAATAGAGAAGATGAAAAAGTTGAGGAGTGAGTAATTATTTATTTCATACTCTAATAATTTCTTTATACATTAGGTAACATATCAAAATCCCAGAAATTACCGCAGAGCTTAAAATCATCCACATAATAACTATTTGTATTTCCGCTGCATGTAGTGGATTTGCCCCACTTAACAGCATCCCAACCATCGCCCCTGGAATAAAGATAACTCCTACTGATTTTGTTCTATTCATTTGTGGTATTATAGCTGATTTTACAGCATTTTTTATAAATGGTTTTAGTGCCTCTAATTCAGTAGCCCCTAAAGCTAAATATCCAAATAAAATATCTTTTTCTGATTTAACCAAATCAATTATTTTGTCTAATGCTAAATGAATTGTGTTCATTGTATTCCCTACAACCATGCCCATTAACGGGATTACATAAATTGGCTCAAATTTTATTACATGTGAGATTAGTAGTATTGCCAGTGAAACAGTGACATTTACTAAGAAGGTTACAAATAAAGAAATAAAAAGCTTTATTTTATTATTTAGATTAATTTCTTTCATTATCAAATAAGATGCCAATGTAATCATTACAGAAATCATTAAAAAAGTTCCTATCATCCCATAAGAAAAAATGTAAAGTAAAACAAACCCTAAAATAAAAAGTTGGATTAATGCCAATATTGAAACATATAGTATTTTTTTCTCAATACCTAATCTCTCCCTATACGATACGATAATTGCAACAATTACAAATAAAAAGGCATAACTAAGCTCAACAAACAATATAACCACCACATTTAAAATTTTGAATTTATAATTTTTATATATTAAGTTAGGTTGTATTTGTATTGGGTCTCAAAAATTATAAAATTTTACTGTTTATTTGGATTTATTTATTTTGGGATACATAATGTATTAATGAACCTTCCCAATGAAAGGAGTTCAAACTTCATTAATAAATTTTATTCACTAATGCTCATTATCCAACAAAATTTTATATATTTAATTAATGATATAAAGTGATGATTATGAAGTGGGAGGTAACTTTTAATGGAATAACTTATGAATGTATAAATTGTGCCTACTGTTGCTCATGTGAGAGTTGGCGAATATATTTGAACTATTTTGATAAATTGAAACTTAAAGATTATGAATATGCCATAGAACCCTGTGGAGGAGTTTTTAAATATAGAATAAAAATTAATAATAGGGGCTGTATTCTATTAACCAAAAATAATTTATGTAAAATCCACTTAGAAAAGGGTTATGAATTTAAGCCATTGATGTGTAAGATTTTCCCTTTCAGTTGTATGGTGAAGTGGGACGGAACTCCCCTTCTGATAATAAAACATTACTGTAAGGGAATTAAAAAAGGAGATGTTGATAAAAAAGTAGTTAATGAAGCAATCGAATTAATAAAAGAGCTTTATTTTGATATGTTTGAAGAGATTATAGATAAAGGAATGGAACATAGTAGTAAAACAGAGATGTTTGATAGTTGTAAAATTTACTGGGAAGAAAGAGAAGAGTTTGGAAGGCATATTTTTAGCAGTAAATCGTTTGATGAAATGTTTGAAAGATGTAAGGAGATTTTTGGAAATAACATAACCAAACTAAACCTTAAAAAATTTGATGAAATAAAAAATAATCTATTAAGATATAATACCAAAGAAAATGAGGAGGAAATTTTAAGATATTTATTGGAATTAAACAGAAGAGAGCATTTTAGAAAACTCCCCTTCTATAAAGAGGTTAATAAGCTCTTAAGTATAGGACATTACTTAACTAAATATAAAAATGTATTTGAGGGAGAAGGAGAAGTTGATAAAAAACTATTCCTAAAACAATCATAAGATTATTTATCCAAGATTCAGTATTACTGAAAAAGATACATAATTTTAATATAGGAATGATAATAATAAGTTAATCATTACAAAT
>JBDOKN010000084.1:0-2760 GCA_039833665.1 Methanocaldococcus sp. | reverse complement strand
AAGTTTTTTTATTAATCATATCTCAATACAGCTCCCTCATCAGCTGAACTTACAAGCTTGGCATATCTTGCTAAATAACCTTTTTTAACCTTAGGTTCAGGTTTTTTCCATTTGGCTAATCTCTCTTTAATCTCCTCTTCATCCAAAGCTAAATCTAATCTTTTGTTTATCATATCTATTTTAATTATATCCCCATCTTCAACTATCGCTATCGGTCCTCCGGCCATTGCCTCTGGTGAGACATGCCCAATACAAGGCCCTCTACTGCCTCCACTAAATCTCCCATCTGTAATTAATGCCACTGAATCATCCAATCCCATTCCACAAATTGCTGAGGTTGGAGCCAACATCTCCCTCATTCCTGGTCCTCCAGCTGGACCTTCATATCTTATAACTACAACATCTCCTCTTTCAATCTCCCCTCCTAATATTGCATCAACTGCCTCTTCCTCACTATCAAAGACCCTTGCAGGTCCTTCATGCTTATACATCTTTGGATTCACAGCCCCAATCTTAACAACCGCTCCATTTGGTGCTAAGCTTCCTTTCAATATCCTTAAACCAGCTGTTTTATGCACTGGATTATCTATTGGTCTTATTACGCTGTAATCTATGTATTTAACTTCTTTAATTATTTCTCCAATGGTCTTTCCACTAACTGTTAGACAGTTTTTCCTTATTTTCTCTTCTAAAACCTTTAATACAGCTGGGATTCCCCCAGCTTTATGTAAATCAATTATAAAGTGTTCTCCACCAGGTCTTAAAGAAGCTATATGTGGCACTTCGTCAGATAACCTATCAAAATCATCCAATGTTATGAACTTTGGCTTTACCTCGTTAGCTATTGCTGGGATATGCAAGGTTGTGTTTGTTGAACCTCCTAAAGCTAAATCTACTAAGATAGCGTTTTCAAATGCCTCCTTAGTTAAAATCTTGTCTGGGGTTATGTTGTTTCTAACTAAATCAACTATTCTCATCCCACTCCTCTTAGCTATTCTTATCTTCTCTGCTGTTGTTGCGTGTGATGTTGCACAATATGGTAAAGAGAGACCCATCGCCTCTGTTAAACAAGCCATGGTATTGGCTGTAAATAATCCTGCACAACTACCGGCTCCTGGACAGGCAATATCTTCAATCTCTTTAAGTTCTTCCTCTGTAATTTTTCCAGCTGCACAAGCCCCAACTCCTTCAAACACGCTGATTAAGTCATATTTTTTCCCTCTCAACTCACCAGGAAACATCGGTCCTCCAGTAACAACTATAAATGGCAGTCCAGTTCTTATAGCTCCCATTATCATTCCAGGAACTATTTTGTCGCATGAAGGAATTAAAACTAAACCATCAAATCCATGTGCCTTTGCCATACTTTCTACGGTATCGGCTATAATCTCTCTTGAAGGTAATGAATATTTCATCCCCTCATGTCCCATCGCTATTCCATCGCAAATAGCCATTGTGTTAAATTCAAAGGCAGTTCCTCCATTTGCATATATTCCCTTTTTAACTGCCTCAGCAATATCTTTTAAATGTATGTGTCCAGGAACAACTTCAGTAAAGCTATTAACAACTCCAATAAAAGGCCTCTCCAACTCTTCATCTGTATATCCACATGCCTTTAATAAACTTCTATTTGGAGCTCTTTTTAATCCTTTTTTTACTCTATCACTTATCATCTTCTCCCTCTTCATAAAATTCAACTTCTGAGTTTGAATTTCTTTCTAAATTCTTCAACTCTTTTTTAACAAAAATTAAAATTATTGGCTTTCAGCCATCTTTTTCTTTAAGTATGGCATCAATCCTCCTGCTTCTAAGATTTCCATCATGAATTCTGGTAGTTTATTACCTTTTAAGACCTCTCCAGTGGTTAAGTTTTTAATCTCCCCTGTCTCTAAATTAACCTCTAACTCGTCTCCTTCATTAACCTTCTCTGTAATACCTTTACATTCAATCAAAGGCAATCCAACATTTATGGCGTTTCTATAAAAGATTCTTGCAAAACTTTCAGCAATAACACAGCTA
Source organism: Methanocaldococcus sp. (assembly GCA_039833665.1). Classification (GTDB taxonomy): domain Archaea; phylum AGJL01; class Methanococci; order Methanococcales; family Methanocaldococcaceae; genus Methanocaldococcus. Next base: position 741 of record JBDOKN010000084.1, on the reverse strand, counting down.
ATTCCAGCTCCTTTTAATCCTAATGGGGCATGTTCCCTACTTGAACCACATCCAAAGTTCTTTCCTCCAACTATTATATCCCCTGGCTTAACTTTCTTTGGAAACTCTGGGTCTGCTCCAGTCATAACGAATTGAGCCAATTCCTCTGGTTTTGTATAAACTAAGTATCTTGCTGGCAATATAGCATCTGTATCTACGTTATCCCCAAACTTCCAGACCCTTCCTTTTATTATACTCTGCATAACTCTCACCCAGAATTTTTTGAATAAAGATATGCAACTATCAAATAAATATTTTAGCAAGGTTATGTTTAAATATAATCTTAAATTTAAATATAAAATAGCAATACCTATGGGAGATTTCGATGAGGTTATTTAAAAATGACGTTATTTTTCATCTTATCATCTCTACATTGTTTTTAACGATAGTATTGCTATTTTTAGCTCTAATAATTGATGCACGTATGTTAATTGAAATATTAATCTTATTTATATGGTTGCTAATTTTCTTAGAAATCTGTGGAACGTTAAAAAGAAAATATCTAATAAATCAAATAAAAAACCTCAGTGAAGATGAAAACGAAGACATCATAAATCTTATAAAAGAGGATAAATTCCTTGATACAAAAGAGATTAGAAGAGGTTTGACGATACTATTTACTGCCTTATATATCACTGTAATCCTTGGTTATGTCCCATGCAAGGATATTAAAGCATTATCAGCAGTTTATGGAGTAATTGT
>JBDOKN010000083.1:0-2519 GCA_039833665.1 Methanocaldococcus sp. | reverse complement strand
GAATGTTTAGTGGAAATATATTTGAGATGTTTAAAGAAGCTATTCCATTAAATGATGTTGAGCAGAGGGGAAAGTTAATATCTCCTTCTATATTATTTAAAGGGGAGATTATTAACTAATTAATGTTCAAATATTTGGTTATTGAAATTTATAAATTAAATCTGTAATTATTTATAATTCTATTCTATACAAGTTAAGTTATAAATTTTAGACATAAAAAATCAAAAATATAGGTGAAATAATGCCCCCTATTGGAATGTATCCTATTGGAGGATTTATTAATCCAATATATGGTCTTATTTGGATGATTATTTGGGTTGTAATTATTACAGTAATATTGTATATATTACTCTCCCCATTAAAAAAGCAAACAAACTCAATAGACAATGAAAAACTTACGAAGATTGAAAAAGATGTTGAGGAAATAAAAGAGATTGTTAGGGAGTTAAAAAAGAAATGGGATGAAATAGAGTGATTTTATGAAATTGATGGATGTTGTTAAAATGGGAGAGGCATTGTCCAATCCCGTTAGGGTTAAATTATTATACATTTTAAACAAACAGCCAAAAAATATTTATGAATTAGCCAAAGAGCTAAATTTATCAAGACCTGTTGTCTATGCTCATTTAAGAAAATTAGAAAATGCTGGATTAGTTGAGAGTGATTTAGTTTTAGAAGGAAGCAGGGCAAAGAGAATATATAAAGTGAAAGAATTCAAATTTTACATTGACAATGAGGTTATAAAAAAATTATTTAAGAATGAATAACCGTTGTTTTATTCTTTTAACTTCTCTTTTAGGTAATTTACTAATTCATCTATTTTAACCCTAATCTGCTCTCTTGTATTTCTCTCTCTAACTGTTACAGTTTTATCTTTTAAAGTTTGCCCATCCACTGTTATACAGAATGGAACCCCAATTTCGTCAGCCCTCATGTATCTCCTCCCAATTGCTCCACTATCATCATACTCAGCTATAATGCCATTTTCTCTTAACATCTGATTAATCTCCTTAGCTATTTTTGGCATGTCATCCCTATTAACCAAAGGTAAAACATAAGCTTTTACAGGGGCGATTGATGGCTTTAAATCTAAATAAATCCTATCATCTTCTTCCCTATAAGAGTGTTCTAATAAACAGTAGGTTATTCTATCAATTCCATAAGATGGCTCTATAACATGTGGGATAACTTTCTCTCCTTTGATAACTTTTTTAACCTTTTTAATTTCAACATAATCCTTTAAAATCTCAAATTCCTTCCCATCAATATTTATTGTTATTTTTCCATCTTTTTCAAGGGCTTTAACAAACTCTTCTTTCTCTTTTTCACTTAAATTGTTTATATATGCCTCAATTGCTTTTGTGTCTTTCTTAAATATCTTTCCAACAACTTTGTAGTTTAGATTTATCTCATAGGTTTCTATCTCTTTTGGTTCGTCAAATTCAACAAATACTGAGAGCTCAACTCCACTATGGGCTGAGTGGCTTCTTAAATCGTAATCTGTTCTATCAGCAATTCCAACGCACTCAATCCATCCAAACCTCTCAGTGTATATTTCAGCATCCCAGCAGTCAATAGCATAGTGAGCCATTTCATTTGGTAAATGTTGCCTAAATCTTATTTTATCTTTATCAATCCCAATTGCTTCTAAAAATCTCTTTGTTAAGGCAATAAAATAGGCAATTGTTTGATGTCTTATTATTCCTTTCTCAACCGCTTCTCCAATACTTATCTTAATTACCTTTTCATCTTCTTTTAGATTTTCATCCATCTGCCTTTCAGCTGGTAATAATGGAACTACCTCATCTTTAACCAAATCAAATTTTTCATGCTCCTTTCTCTCTGGATGGACAAAATATTCAATCTCTGCTTGTGTAAATTCCCTCAACCTAATAACCCCCTGCCTTGGAGAAATCTCATTTCTATAACTTTTACCAATTTGAACAACACCAAATGGCAACTTATTTCTGAAAAACTGAGCTAACCTCCTAAACTGTATAAATATCCCCTGTGCTGTCTCAGGTCTCATATAACCTGTCCTCTTCCCTCCTGGACCTATAGATGTAACAAACATTAAGTTGAATTTCTTAACCTCTCCTAATTCCCCTCCACACTTTGGACATCTTATACTGTATTTTTTAATAAGCTCCTCCAATTCTTTTAATGTCTTCCCTTCTGTATCTACATCTACAAACTCCTCAATTAAGTGGTCAGCTCTAAATGATTCTAAACAATTTTTACACTCAACAATTGGGTCTGTAAAGTTATCAACGTGTCCAGATGCCTTTAAAACTTCATAAGGTGTTACTGTTGGGCTTTCAATCTCATAAAAACCTTCTTTAATAATATACTGCTCCCTAAACTTTGATATGATGTTGTTTTTTAATAAACATCCTAAAGGTCCGTAATCAACAAATCCTGCAATTCCTCCATAAATTTCAAAAGAACTCCATAGGTAACCTCTTCTTTTTGCTAAATCCATGACTTTTTCATAGATATCTTTTTCCATTTTCTCACCA
>JBDOKN010000082.1:0-5236 GCA_039833665.1 Methanocaldococcus sp. | reverse complement strand
AAATCAGCTGTTGCAACCATATTTTGTATTTTAATTTCTGGATTTTCAATAACATCAATTCCAGCATCTCTTAACTCTTTTATAATCTTTTTAATAGCTATTTCCGCCTCTTCCTTGCTTTTGGCTCCAGTGCAATTTACCTTTCCACTTCTGAATATTAATAAAGCCACTTTTGGCACTGATAACCTACAAACCAATCCAGGGAATTGCTCTGGCTCATATTCAGCATTTTCTAAAATCATGGCAACTTCTTCCAAATCAATGTTATCCCCAATTTTTGTTGAGACAACAACATTTACAATTTTAATTTCTGGCTCCATAATTTCACCACAATTTAGTAGGTAACTTATGTATTATATAAAAACCTCAATATAAATACTTTATATACAAATGCTTTTAAATACTGCATAGAATTTATACATTCGACTTAATGGATATAATGTTTAAAAATAAAAAAAGAAAATAAAAGATTTATCCGAATAAAGCTGCCAATCCAGCAACTGCAGCTGTGTCTTCTTCCTTCTTCTCTTCTTTTTTCTCTTCTTCTTTCTTCTCTTCAGCGGCAGCTGCTGGAGCTGCGGCAGCTGGAGCAGCTGCAACAGGCATTGCAGCGTTAGCTATTGCCTCCTCAATATCAACTCCTTCCAATCCAGCAACTAATGCCTTGACTCTTGCATCATCAACTTCTACACCAGCAGCTGATAAAACTGCTTTAACAGCGTCTTCTGTGATTTCTTTTCCTGCACTGTGCAATAATAAAGCTGCGTATATGTATTCCATAATCTACACCTCCAACTTTAATTATTATTTTATTTTGTGTTTATTTATTTCTAATTTTTGTTCTTATTCATAAACCAAACATCAAATTAAAGAGTTTGCAATTCACTATTTATAATTAGTTATTTATATTTTTCGGTTAGAACAATAGGGCTAATCCAGCTGCCCCTGTGTCTTCTTCTTTCTTCTCTTCCTCTTTTTTCTCTTCTTCTTTACTTTCTTCAACGGATGGAGCTGTTGAGGTTTCTACTGAGGATAACTTAGCTTTAATGTCCTCATCTAATGCCTCGTCAGGCAACTTTGAAGCCAAAGATAATGCCTGAGCTTGAGCTTTTGCCAATATATCTCCAGCTGTTTCTTTTGTTATAAATGCTGTCTCTACTGATAAAGCTCTTGCATCCATAAATGCCTTCTGTATTAAGAATGGCAATACTTCTTTTGCAGGATATGCTGTGTTGAATGCCAAGTTAAATGCGTTTTGATATGCAGCTTGTATGTCAGCTAATAATTTATCTTCATCAACTTTTAAGACATCTGGTGTGTAGATAATTCCATCTTCATAAACAGCTAAAACGTTTAATCCAACTTTTATTGGCTTTATACCTAATCTATCCAAGACAGCCGCTAATTTTGGTGAAACAACTTCTCCTTTTTTAACAACAACTTTATCCTCTTTAATTGCAATTTTACCTTTTTCTATAGCCGCTGGGATACCAACACTTTTAAGCTCTCCTAAGAAAGGTCCTGGAGGCATTCCAGTTGAACCTTTTTCAACTTTGATGTCACAAGGAGCTATCTGCCCCCCTCTTACAGGAGCAGGACTTTTGTTTTCCTCTAACATTTTGTATAACTTGAATGGGTTCATGTCTGTAACTAATATCGCCGCCCCTCTCTCAACGTAGTTTGCTAATTCAGCCAATTTTGGGTTGTTTAATTCTTCAGCAGCTTCTTTTAAAGCCCTTATGATTAATGTGTTTCTTGACATTCTTAATTTAACTTTATCTCTAATTTTGTCTCTAATTTCTTGCAATTGAGGGGCAGGAACATCCATCATATCTACAATAGCAACTACGGGCTTACTTTTGATAAGCCCCTTCAGTGTTTTAACTTCCTCAATTTTCCATGGGGCTACATGAGCTTTCACTTTTGTTTCCATTTCTATCCCCTTCACTTATTGTTTGATTTATCTTTTTTTCTTTTCCTTCTCTTTTTTAACCTTTACAGCAGGACCCATGGTCAATTTAACATAGGCATCTTTTATATGGTAGAGGCCTTTTTCATACTTCTTAGCTACAACGTTTAAAACCGCCTCTATGTTATCAACTATCTGCTCATCTGTCATCTTTTCATTTCCTACCAATACTTGGAAGTATGGCTTATCTCTTGTGTTTATAACAACTGTTTTCTTTAATCTTTCAACTAATGGCTTTATGTTTGCATTGGCTGGAACTGGTTTTGGCATTTTTCCTCTTGGACCTAATATAACCCCCATATGCCTACCAATCAATGGCATTAAATCTGCTTGGGCTATAAAGAAGTCATGTGCCTTAGCTATTTTTCTTAATTTTCTTTTGTTTTTACCCAATTCTTCAATTTCTTCTTTTCTAATAACGGTTAACCCTAATTCTTCTGCCTGTTTAGCTAAATCACCAGTTCCAATAACAGCTATTTTTGCCTCTTTCCCTCTTCCATGAGGAAGCACTACCTCTGCCTTTATCCTATTCTCTGGCTTCCTCATGTCAATCTCTTTGAGGGTTGCTATAAATTCAAATGACTGTGTGAAGTTTCTCGGCTTCGCGAGTTCGCGAGCCTCCTTCACCGCTTGCAACAGTGCTTCTCTATCCATGCTCATCCTCCTTTCTTTTTTATATCATATCAAAAAGCATCCATATTATATGGAACCTAATATAAATATTTTACACTTAAATTGAAAAGAGTAGGTATCTTGTTTTCTAAATAGTTGGGTAAAATTTTACGACACTAATTAAAAATTTTTATATTGCTAAGATACCTAACACCATATATAAAATTTTCGGTTATTAAATGAGAAGAGGTTAAAATTTAAAAGCTTTGTTTATAGTTCTTTTCAAAATATTTTGAAATGCATAAGGTATTAATGAACTCCTTCCTAATGGAAGGAGTTCAAACTTCCTTAATAAATTTTATTCACTTTTGAAAAGAACCATAGTTTTATTTCTTTTCCTTTAATTCATCTAACAATGTATCGCACATTTTAATAATATCTTTTAGTCCTTCTTTTAAAACCTCTATTGGGTCTGTTCCTTCTTCGGTGATTATTGTTATTTTTGGGTTTGATATGTATCTCCCAGTTTCTGGATGTAATAAAGGATGGTCTATTGAGTAAGAAGCCATCTTCACCCCTTCTTTTGTTAATAAAATATCTTTTAATAGATTTGGAAGTGAGTGGTCTTCATTAATTAGCTCAATCTCCACTAAATTATCTTTCCTCTCCAATATCTTTATCTCCATCTTCTTCTCCCTCCAATAAAGCTTTTTTAGCTAAGTTTATATCTTTGTTTAATACAATTTTTTCCTCTTCTTCTCTAAAAAATCCTTTTTCTAAAGCTTCCTCAATAATATCATCAATTGGCTTTTTAGTTATGTATGAAACTAATACTACCAAATTTTTAACGGGTTTTGAACCGAGATTTGAGAACCTTAACTCTTGATACAATTCATGAAGGTCTTTTAGTATTTCATTGAATTTATTTATATCTACGTTTGTTTTTATAGCGTTTTCATCTTCTAAGTATATAACTTTATATCCCAAAGTTTTTAGTGTATCTATAACTAAGTTTTTATTAACTGGATATTTAAGCTCTGATAATGAATATTCATATAAACCCTCTCTATCTTTTCTATACTTTTTCCTAACTTTATCCATTAAGTTCATTACAGCCCTATAATTTTCATTTAGAGAATCCTTATCATAACCAAATACATATATTTTTACATGATTTCCTTTTGATTCTATTGTGCAATCAATATTCAATCTTGATAATCTCTCACAAAGCTCTAAAAGCTCTTCATCACAACTAACCTTTGATGAGATAATTTTTTTCATAGTATCACCAAAATAACAAAATAATAAAGTAAGTTTATAAATTATCCTTGCATATATAATAAAGTTTTGCATGAACAAAAATTGTTGTGGTGATATATAATGGATGAATTTGAAATGATAAAGAGAAACACAGTTGAGATAGTTAGTGAAGAAGAGTTAAAAGAAGTTTTAAAGAAAGATAAAAAATCTGCTTACATAGGTTTTGAACCAAGTGGTAAAATACATTTAGGGCATTATTTACAAATAAAAAAGATGATTGATTTGCAGAATGCGGGATTTGATATAATTATATTGTTGGCTGATTTACATGCCTATTTAAATCAAAAGGGGGAGTTGGATGAAATCAAAAAGATTGGCGAATACAATAAAAGAGTTTTTGAAGCTATGGGATTAAAGGCAAAATATGTTTATGGTAGTGAATTCCAGCTTGATAAGGATTACACTTTAAATGTCTATAAATTAGCTTTAAAAACCACATTAAAGAGAGCAAGAAGGAGTATGGAGCTTATAGCAAGAGAGGATGAAAACCCAAAGGTTGCTGAAGTTATCTATCCAATAATGCAGGTTAATGATATTCATTACTTGGATGTTGATGTTGCAGTTGGAGGGATGGAGCAGAGAAAGATACACATGTTGGCAAGAGAACTTTTACCAAAAAAGGTTGTTTGTATCCATAATCCAGTTTTAACTGGTTTAGATGGAGAAGGAAAAATGAGCTCTTCAAAAGGGAATTTTATAGCTGTTGATGACTCTCCAGAAGAGATTAAAACTAAGATAAAGAAAGCATACTGCCCTGCTGGAGTTGTTGAAGGGAACCCAATAATGGAGATAGCCAAATACTTCCTTGAATATCCTTTAACTATAAAAAGACCAGAAAAATTTGGTGGAGATTTAATTGTTAATAGCTATGAGGAGTTAGAGAGTTTATTTAAAAATAAAGAACTTCACCCAATGGATTTAAAAAATGCTGTTGCTGAAGAACTTATAAAGATTTTAGAACCAATTAGGGAAAAATTATGATTAGATAATTATTATATTATTTAATTTACTCTTTTTCTCTTCTTTTTTAAGCTCTTCTAATGAAACTGGTTTGGAATCAGCTACAATAATATCATTATTTTTCCTATCGTTAGTTTTTTTAGCAATTTTATTAAAGTCAGAGATTAGATTTTTATAATTTTGTTTTTTAACTTCTTTATCTTTATTTTTATTTTTATGATTTGGGAGAGTTTTATATCTAATTTTAACAATAATCTCCCCCTCTCCTTCATCCTTATCAAAGGGAAGGTTTATTTTAGCAGTATCGTTGGATAAAACCTCCAATGAGACATTTTTATCTCCTAAATAAATATCAACATAGGATATTATAACACC
>JBDOKN010000081.1:0-1781 GCA_039833665.1 Methanocaldococcus sp. | reverse complement strand
TAGTTTGGATGAGTTTGTAGATTGGCATAATCGAATAAAACCACATCGTTCGTTGGATTTTAAGACCCCTTATGAAGTGTATTTTGAAAGACATAGTGAGGTGGTGGCATGACTATGAACAACGAAACAATTTCAGGATACAACAGAGTTAAATGCATATAGTAAATAAATATATAATTTCCAAGGATAAAATTATTATATTATAAAATTAGTTGGGGGAGGTAAATGAAACCAACTGCTTATTTCTGCATGGAGTTTGCAATTCATCAACCTTTAAAAACCTATGCTGGAGGATTGGGGTTTTTAGCTGGCTCACATTTTAGGGCCGCTAAGAGATTAAATCAGCCACTTGTGGGGGTTTCAATATTATGGAGTTATGGATATTATGACCAATTGAGAGATAGAGAAGGGTATATGAAGGTTGAATATATAAGGAAATATTACGATTTCTTGGAAGATATTAAATTAAAAGTTCCAGTAACAATAAATAACAACACTGTCTGGGTTAAAGCTTATAAATTGGAAGAAGATGTTTTTAATACTTGCCCAATATATTTTTTAACAACTGATATTCCAGAAAATGATAATTTTACAAGGAGTATAACCCACAAATTATATGATGCCAACAATATCCTCCATATAGCCCAAGAGATGGTTTTAGGGATTGGGGGTTATAAAGTTATAAAAGAGTGTGAAAATGTAAAACTCTTCCATATGAATGAACCCCATCCTTTGCCATTAGTTTTTAAGATGATAGAGGATTATGGACTTGAATATACTAAGGAGCATGTTGTTTTCACAACCCACACACCACTACCAGAAGGAAATGAAACCCAAGACATTAACTTATTAAAATCCATGGGATTCTTTGGAAATGTTGATGTAAAATTAGCTGAGAGATTAGGGGGGAATCCTTTTAACTATACCGTTTGTGCATTAAGAACCTGTAAGAAAGCTAATGCTGTCTCTAAGAAGCATAAAGAAGTTTGCGATAGAATGTGGAGTTGGGTTAAGGATAGATGCGAGATAGTGGCAATAACCAATGCCCAAGATAAATATTATTGGCAAGACCCTATTATTAGAGAAGCGGCAAAAAAATATGATATAGATATGCTAAGAGAGAGAAAAATGGAATTAAAAGAAATTTTGTTTGAAGAAGTGGCAGACCAAACTGGAAAGATTTTTAAAAAGGATAGATTAACTGTTGTCTGGGCAAGGAGATTTACTGCCTATAAAAGACCACATATATTGCTTCATGATGAGATGAGATTACTTGAATTATTAAAAAAGAAAAAAATACAAGTTATTTGGGCTGGAAAACCACATCCTAATGACCACAACATGATAGCAACATTCAACTGGATTGTATCAAAAACAAGAGATATGAAAGGAGCCACCATATTAACTGGCTATGAGTTAAAGCTAAGTAAGATGTTAAAGCAGGGTTCAGATATTTGGCTCAACACACCAAAATTAAACCATGAGGCATCTGGAACATCTGGAATGACTGCTTCCATGAACGCATCTATACACATGAGCACATTAGATGGATGGCATGTTGAATGGGCTAAGATGTATCCAGATGACAGCTTTACAATTGGAGATGGAGTTAGAGATGACGATGCCTATGTAGCCAATTGTATCTATAACTTGTTGGAAGATGTTGCTGAGATGTATGATACTGAGGATTGGTGGATGAAAGCATGTAACTGTGTTAATCACATAGTTGAATACTTTGACGCTGAGAGAATGGCTAAGGAATATGCTGAGAAGTTGTATAG
>JBDOKN010000080.1:0-2971 GCA_039833665.1 Methanocaldococcus sp. | reverse complement strand
AAAGAACTCAACTATCTAAAAACTTATGTTCAATTAGAACCTAACTCTATTTTATTCGTTTATGGTCCTAAATCATCTGGTAAATCCACAGTAATGAGAAGAGTTATTAAGGAGTTAGAAAGTAGCAATATAGTGTTTTTCTACTATAATCTAAGAAAATATGCTACTTATAGCAAAGAAGAGTTTTTGAGAGTATTTTTTGAAAAGTCAGATAAAAAATATCTGTTAAATAAGTTAGAACTTAACTTAGGCGTTTGTAAGTTTGGAATTGAAGAAAATTATGATTTTAAAAATTTAAGTTTGAATGATGTCTTTGCTAAAATAAATGAAAGCATTAATGCTGTTGTTGAAGATGGAAAAAAACCCGTTTTGATAATTGATGAGTTGCAAAAGTTAAAGAATATCTACTTTAACGGAGGAAAGTCATTATTGAATGAGTTGTTTAATCTCTTCGTCTCTTTAACTAAAATGGAACACCTATGCCATGTTATTTGTATAACTTCCGATACTTTGTTTATTGAAGAGATTTATCAAAATTCTACTTTGGAAAATACTTCCGAGTATTATTTGATTGATTGGTTAAGAAAAGGAAGTATTAGAAATATCTTAAAAGAAGAGGGTTTTAGTGAGGAAGAGATTGATTACTGCTTAAAATATCTTTCTTTGCCCTATGAAATCTCCCAATTGATAAATAATAAAAAACTTGGTTTATCTGTTGAACAAACTATAAAACAGTGGATTAATATTGAAAGGGATAAAATCCTATATTTAATTTCTACTCAAAAAGAGTTTGAGATAGGAAAATTAATTAAGGCATTAAAATTATTTGAGAATAAAATAAAAGTTGATATTAAAGAGATTATAAAAAATAATCTTATAGATGAAGTTAAATTTTTAATTAAAAATGAGATTCTATTTTATGATGTGATAAATGGTATAATTAAGCCAACATCTATAAAGAAGTGGTATGTCATAAAAGAAGTTATAGAATGAGATTTATAAATTTACAAATATGTATTAGAGAGTTATTTATTTAAACCTCAACTATTTTTATTAAATTAAAAACTCTCCAAAAGATTTGACGGTGATTCATAATGGAGATGCCAAAGGACTACAACATAGAGATTGAGAAACAGATACAGAAAAAGTGGGAGGAAAGCAAAATCTACAAGTTTGATGAAGAGAGCAAAAAGCCACCATATATAATAGATACTCCACCACCATATCCGACTGGAAGATTGCACTTAGGACATGCTTTAAACTGGACTTACATGGATATAATAGCGAGATATAAGAGAATGAAGGGCTTTAATGTTCTCTTCCCACAAGGATGGGATTGTCATGGATTGCCAACAGAGGTTAAAGTTGAGGAAATATATGGCATAACAAAATCAGATGTTGATAGGCATAAATTTAGAGAGTTGTGTATTAAATTAACAGAAGAGAACATTGAAAAAATGAGAAGACAGATAAAATCCTTAGGAATTTCTATTGATTGGGATAGGGAATATATAACAATGACTCCTAACTATATCAAAAAATCCCAAACTGCCTTTGTTAGGATGTATAAAGATGGATTGATTTATAGAGGAAAATTCCCAGTAAATTGGTGTCCAAGATGTCAAACAGCTATTGCATTTGCTGAGGTTGAGTATAAAGAGAGAGAAAGTAAGCTAAACTATATAAAATTCCCTGCTGCTGATGGAGAAGGGCATTTGTTGATAGCAACAACAAGACCTGAATTAATGGCGGCATGTGTTGCTATATTGGTTCATCCAGAAGATGAGAGATATAAGCATTTAATCGGAAAGGAGTTCATAGTCCCATTGTTTGGGCATAAGGTTAAGTTGTTGGCTGATGAGGATGTTGAAAAAGAATTTGGTACTGGAGCGGTTATGGTTTGTACATTTGGGGATAAGACAGACGTTTTGTGGGTTAATAGGCATAAATTGGAGATTAAAAAAGCTATAAATGAGAAGGGAGAGCTAACAGAAATTGCTGGAAAGTATAAAGGATTAAAGACAGAGGAAGCGAGAGAGAAGATTATTGAAGATTTAAAGAGAGAGGGTTATTTAGTTAAGCAAGAGCCAATAAAACAGAATGTTGGTGTTTGTTGGAGATGTAAAACACCAATTGAAATTATCGTTACTGAGCAATGGTTTGTCAATGTTAGAAAGCTAATTCCAAAGATTAGAGAGGTAGCTGATGAGATTAAATGGGTTCCAGAGCACATGAAAATTAGATTGTTGAATTGGATTGAAGACATGGATTGGGATTGGGTTATAAGTAGGCAGAGGATTTTTGCTACACCAATCCCAGTTTGGTATTGTCCAAAGTGTGGAAATGTAGTTGTTGCTAAGGAGGAGGATTTACCAATAGACCCAACTAAAACAGGTTATGTTTGTGATAAGTGTGGCAATAAAGATTTAATCCCAGAGACAGATGTTTTGGATACATGGATGGACTCTTCAATAACACCAATGGTTATAACAAAGTGGTTAGATGATGATGAATTCTTTGAGAAGCATTATCCAGTTCAATTAAGACCACAAGGGCATGATATAATTAGAACGTGGGCATTCTATACAATAGTTAAATCAATTGCCTTAACTGGCAAAAAGCCATGGGATGAGATTGTTATAAACGGAATGGTATTTGGAGAGGATGGGCATAAGATGAGTAAGAGTAGGGGAAATGTTGTAGAGCCGGATGAAATTGTATCTAAGTATGGTGCTGATGCTTTACGACTGTGGGCAAGTAACAGCGTTGTTGGGGACGACGTCCAATTTTTATGGAAGGAAGTTGATTACGGGTATAGATTTTTAAGAAAGTTCTGGAATGCTTGTAGATTTGCTAAGATGCATATAAGTGATGACATTATTGATGAGCTAAAAAAATCAATGGAAATTAAAAATCCAGTTGATTTATGGATTTTGAGTAAGTTGCAGAAGTTGATTGAGAGGGTTGATAG
>JBDOKN010000079.1:0-3131 GCA_039833665.1 Methanocaldococcus sp. | reverse complement strand
AAAATTTATTAATGAAGTTTGAACTCCTTCCATTGGGAATTTCATTAATGCCCTGTATCCCAAAAATATTTTGAAAAGAACTATAATTAATGATTGGATATTTCTTCATTGGCATATTTTGATTTGTAATTACCTAACAATTTTGATGATAAAATCCCAGCCCATGATGCCTCTAAGATAACACTTAGCAATATGGTCATAAATGTCCCAATGATTATTGTTCCAGCAATGTCTGTTGGAGTAATATATTTTGTTATAGATGCTGGAATTTTATCAGCATTTTTCAAAATCTCTATACCAACAGTTACAGCCAATGCAGCAGGGACTACACCCCTTGGTCCCTCTAAGGCAATGTATAGTTTTTCTTTAAATGGATGTTTTGAACCAAGCAACCCAATAAGAACACCGAGAGGTCTTGCTAAGAATATAGAACCAAGAGCTACCAACAAACCCGGGATGAAATAATTTTCTAACATACTTAGCTTTATACACGCCCCTAAAAATACAAAAATAAAAATCCTTGCTAATAAAGATAAATCCTCACAAAATGAGACAATGTATTTATAATCTACATCATCATCTTTAAACAGGGCGTTTCCTAAATAGAGTCCCATTATTGCAATAGCCATATATCCACTAATTCCATAGCCAAAAATACTTGGTAATAGCCCATCTCCAACATATAAAAGAAGCATAGCCCCTCCAAGCACCAATGGGGCAACATACTCATGGAATTCACAATGTATAATAATTTTTTCATATATTTTAGCTAATATTATTCCTATAACAATAGCCCCACCAGCTAATGTAATTAAATCAATAGCTGGATTTACCGAGGGGGCTAAACCAAGCAATCCTAAAATAACGGTTGTTGATACAATCCCCAATGGGTCGTTAAAAATACTCTCCGCCTCCAATATTGTAGCAATTTCGGGATTTATTTTTACTCTTGAAAATACTGGAATTAAGGTAGCTGGGTCTGTTGCACATGTTATCGCTCCAAATAGATAACCTACTGGGCAGTTGTATGGCAAATTTAAAACTATATTAAAAATTAATCCTGAAACAATCAATGTGATTAAAAGGGCTATTGTATCTAATTTAATAACCGTTTTTATAACTCTTTTAAGTAAGGAAATTCTCATAGTAAAAGCTCCTCCCAATAAAATAAATATCAACCCTATTGGTCCGGCATATTCAAAAATCTCCATTGCTGATTCTGGGGATATTATTTGTAAGAAAGGTCCGACAATTAACCCCAATAACAACAATAACGGTATATCAGGAATTTTTAACTTTTCTGCAATTTTTGCCACTAATGAACCAAGAACTAAAGCTAATCCAAGATAACCAATAGCCGTCATAAGCTCCATGTTCTCACTAATTTTTATAATTTATATCAAAGTTTATATTGAATCCTAAAATCAATAGACACAAATCATATAAATAATTTATTGGAAATCACAATGTTAAAAAAATGGTGATGTCATGATTGGAATAATAGGAGGGACTGGGATAGCTGGGATATTAAAAGGAGATAAAGAAGAGATTATAGACACAAAATACGGAAAGGCAAAGGTTATAATTGATAAAGAAAAAGATGTAGTTTTACTATTTAGGCACGGAGTTAAACATAATATCCCACCACATAAGATAAATTATAGAGCAAATATTTATGCGTTAAAAAGGTTAGGTGTTGAGAGAATTTTAGCTATAAATTCAGTTGGTTCATTAAAAGAAAACTTAGAACCAGGAATGTTTTTTGTTCCAAATGACTTTATAGAATTTACAAAGAAGAGGGAAGAGACGTTTTACGATGAGGGGAAGGTTGTCCATATAGATATGACAGAACCATACTGTCCAGAGTTGAGAGGGGTTTTAAAATCCATATTGGATAAAAATAATTTCTCTTATGGAGAGGGGGTTTATGTTTGCACAGAGGGACCGAGGTTTGAAACAAAACGAGAAATAGCAATATACAAAAACTGGGGAGATGTTGTGGGAATGACGGGCTATCCCGAAGTTGTTTTAGCGAGGGAATTGGAGATGTGTTATGTCTCCCTATGTAACATAACAAACTATGCCTGTGGAATATCAAAAAATATTTTAACAGTTGATGAGGTCTTAGAAAAAATAAAAGAAATGGAAGATAAGATTTTAAAAATTGTTGAGGACTTTATAAATTATGATTTTGGAGAGAGGAAGTGTATTTGTAAAGATGCTCTAAAACATGCTGTTATTGGCTAATTTTATATTTTTGATACAATATTTTTAAGGTGGAAGTATGCTGTCCAAAATTTTAAGCATCTTTAAAGGAAAAAAGAGTAGTGAAGTAGTTAAAACAAATAAAATTATTGAAATTGATTATAATAAGTGTAAAAATTGTTTATCTTGTTATAGAGTTTGTAAAAATAATGTTTTTGCATTGGAGAATAATAGAGTAGTGGTTAAAAATGAAGATAACTGCACAAAGTGTGGAGAGTGTTTAAAAGTTTGCAGGTATGGGGCCATAATAATTTATGAAGATTAAAGGGAACAGTTATGAAATTGAAAAATAAGATAATAAAGATATATGAACTTAATGATGAGGAAAGAAAAAAAGTTTTAGAATTTTTAAAGAAGGAGGTATTGTATGGGAAAGTTCTCATAGTTGGAACTGACACTTTATATGGCATCTCAGTTAATGCCTTAGATGAAAAAGCTGTGAAAAAAGTTTATCAAATAAAAAATAGGGATTTTAATAAACCTTTATCCATTTGCATTAAAGATAAGGAAGATATTGAAAAATATGCCTATGTGAATGACTTAGCCAAAAAAATCATTAACAGTTTTTTACCAGGACCTTTAACAATAATTTTAAAGAAAAAACCGACTATTCCTGACATTGTGGCTAAGGATTACATTGGAATAAGAATTCCAGATGAACCAATTATTAGAGAACTTGCGATTGTTCCTTTAACAACCACATCGGCAAATATTTCTGGAAAAGAAAGCCCCACATGTGTAGATGAAATAGATGACGAGATTTTAAAAAAAGTTGATTATATTATTGATATTGGCAAATGCAAGTATTCAAAACCTTCTACAATTATTAAAATAGAACACAATAAAGTAATACCAATTAGGGAGGG
>JBDOKN010000078.1:0-3737 GCA_039833665.1 Methanocaldococcus sp. | reverse complement strand
GCTGGGGGATTACTGCCATTTATGCAGGAAATTGTTCCATCCACAGGAGATTTAATTATCATCTCAATCTTTGCCGCAAGTATTGTAGGGGGATTGAGGCATATAAGTGGAGCTTTAATTGGAGGTTATATTATTGGAATATCTGAGAGTTTAATAACCTATTATTTATCATTAACATTTGGAGCTGGATTCTTAGTATATGGGAAAGTTATTTCTTTAATTATAATGATAATGACGTTGTTAATAGCTCCTTATGGAATTACTGGCGTTGATTGGAGGAAGGTTAAGAAAATGCTTTTTACTTCATAATTTATTTTTTGAGGTGAAATAATGATTATTGAAATTATCTCTTTAATATTGCTGTGGTTTGGAATTTATTACATTGTCTCTTTATCATTAAATATGGAATTTGGCTATGCAGGAATTCCAAACTTTGGTAAGGCATTGTCAGTATTAGTTGGAGCTATTGCAGTTGGAGGAATTTTGGATAGGTTGTTAATGCTATACTTTGGCGTTCAGGGGGGATTAATTGAGGGAAGCACTTATGCAACGTCTATGCTTAATGATTTAATTGCTTCAAATCCATTGGTTGGGATTGGAATATTAATATTAGCAATAATATTGGCATCAATTCTTGGGTTTATTGTTGGGGCAATCTTTATTTTACCAAGTGCTAAGTTAAAGGAGGACTATTTAGGAGTTACGTTGTTGGCTATAAGTGAAGCGGTATTTTTGATTTGCATGTATAATTTAAACATAATTGGAGGATATTATGGAATCTCAACTCCTGATATATTGGCATTTGTGTCTGGGGAGTATAGGGGTTGGGTATTCACTGGAATTGTTTTATTTATTGCATTTTTAGTTTATTTGTTCTTTGAGAGATTGCTAAATACTCCATTTGGTAGAGTATTGAGGGCAATGAGAGAAAATGAAGATACAGTCAAGGCGTTTGGTAGAGATATAATGAAGTTGAGAATAAAAACAGTGGCAATTGGCTCAGCTATTGGAGCAATTGCAGGGGCTTTATATTCATTATATACAGTAAATATTGTTGCTAATGCATTTACAAGAGTGGAATGGACATTCTTCCCATTCTTAATGGTTTTGTTGGGAGGAAAAGGAAATAATAAAGGTGTTGCTCTGGGAGTTTTATGTTATGTTATAATTAAAGTATTGTTGGATGTTTATAAATACGACCTAAAATATACCTTAAATATTCCATTTGAGCCCGTTTGGCTGTCTTATATGTTATTTGGAGTTTTAATGCTCCTTATCTTATATTACAAGCCATCTGGCTTAATTCCTGAAAAGCCGATTATAACCCCACCAATGAAAAAGAAAATAATGGAAATTGGCAATAAATAACCAAACACAGAAATTTTATAGAAGTATATGAAATTATCATCCTATAAACAATAAAGTTTTTATAGCAAAGTTTTTTATTTTCTCCTAAGAAATCATTATTTATATGTAATATCCTCTTCTTTTAAAATTTAAAATTTTATTAACTATTATTACAACAAGTGAAAAATACAAATTTTTTGGTGATAAGGTGATTATTAAAGGAAGGGCCCACAAATTTGGAGATGATATTGATACAGATGCAATAATCCCAGGTCCCTATTTAAGAACTACTGACCCTTATGAATTAGCTTCACACTGTATGGCTGGAATAGATGAAAACTTCCCAAAAAAGGTTAAAGAAGGGGATGTTATTGTTGCTGGGGAAAACTTTGGATGTGGTTCAAGTAGAGAACAGGCAGTTATAGCAATAAAATACTGTGGAATTAAGGCAGTGATAGCAAAGAGTTTTGCAAGGATATTTTATAGAAATGCTATTAATGTTGGATTAATTCCAATAATAGCTGATACTGGTGAGATTGAAGATGGGGATATAGTTGAGATTGATTTAGATAGAGAAGAGATTAAAATAATCAATAAAAATAAGACAATAGAGTGTGAGACACCAAAAGGTTTAGAGAGGGAAATATTGTCTGCGGGAGGGTTAGTTAATTATTTAAAAAAGAGAAAAACTGAGGGGTAAGGAGATTAAAAAATAGTTATTTTCAAAATATTTTGAAATGCATAAGGTATTAATGAACTCCTTCCATTAGGAAGGAGTTCAAACTTCCTTAATAAAATTTATTCACTTTTGAAAAGAACTATAATTAATTTTGGGTGTAAAACATGATGTTGGAGTTGAATGGATTACATGCAGGTTTAAGGTTTTCATCAGCCCATATTGTATTTGGTCATCCAACTTGTGGGGTTATACATGGGCATTCTTATTATGTGGATGTAAAACTTTATGGAGAGAGAGCTGGAGAGTTCAAATTTGTCTGTGATTTTAAAATAATTAAAAAAATTGTAAAAGAGATTTGTGATAAATTAGACCACAAGTTAATACTTCCAAAAAATCATGAAAAAGTTTATTATGAGTTAAGGGATAAAACATTATACTTTAAATATGAGAATAAAGAATACTGTATTCCTGTTGAGGATATCATTTTATTGCCCATTCCATCAACTACTGCTGAAGATTTGGCAGTATATTTTGCTAATGAAATAGCAGATAGATTAAAAAACCTCGGTTTTTCAAATATAAACTGGATAGAGGTCTCTATCAACGAGGGAATAGGGCAGGGAGCTTGTTATAGAAAATATTTAGAGGTGAAATGATGGAGAGAATCTTAGAGAAAATTAGAGCGAAATCAGAGATTCCAGTATATGACAAGTCAGTTGAGAGTGTTCTATCAGCTATTTTAACAACCAGCGATTTTTGGAAGATTGTTGATTTGAGTGAAGAGCCATTGCCATTGGTTGCTGATATTATAAGAGTTTTAGGGGAAGAAGGTTTAGTAAAAATAACTAATGAAGGAATAGAATTTACTGAAAAAGGAAACGAATTTATAAAAAATTATGGGGTTAGTAAAAAAGATGATAGTGTTTGTGAGTGTTGTGAAGGAAGGGGGGTTTCTTTAAAGAACTACAAAGATTTATTGGAGAGATTTAAAGAGATTGTTAAAAATAGACCAATGCCAAAACACGAATACGACCAGGGATTTGTAACTGCTGAATGCACAATTTCAAGAATTGCATTGATGAATTCAAGGGGAGATTTATTCAATAAGGATGTTTTGGTCTTAGGGGATGACGACTTAACAAGCATTGCCTTAATGCTTTCAAATCTTCCAAGAAAAATTGTTGTTGTTGATATTGATGACAGATTAATCAACTTCATAAAAGAAGTTGCTGAACAATTAAACTATAAAAACATTGAGGTTATAACCTTAGATTTAAGAAAGCCACTCCCAGAAAAATACAGCAGGGCGTTTGATACCTTTATAACTGACCCACCAGAAACCGTCTATGCTGTAAAAACATTCATTGGGAGAGGAATATCGGCATTAAAAGGGGAGAGAAGAGCTGGTTACTTTGGAATTACAAGAAGAGAAAGCTCTTTAGATAAATGGAGGGAGATTCAAAGAACATTGATAAATGACTTCAATGTGGTTATAACTGACATAATAAGGAACTTCAACCACTATGTAAATTGGGGTTATGAAGAGGAGACAAGAGCTTGGAAATTATCTCCTGTAAAGAAAAAACCAGAAGATATTTGGTATAAGTCATATATGTTCAGAATAGAGACATTGAAAGATAGCAGAGGGTTTGAGGAAGAGGTTGATGTTGGAGATGAATTATATAACGACGCTGAAAGTTCAACAACATAA
>JBDOKN010000077.1:0-2620 GCA_039833665.1 Methanocaldococcus sp. | reverse complement strand
ATTAATTAATAATTAATAATTACTTCTTTAAAAATCCATATCCAGAATCTGCAGGAGGTTTAACCAATATTATATTTCCAATCGCGGTTATTAAGTTGAATGGTAGAACAACCTTCTTAGAAGGGTCGGTAACGTAATCTTTTAGACATCCATTTTGAATGTCTGAGACGATTAAACCACTAATAACTCCTTTATTCAAATCGAGCATTACATCATAGACCTTCCCAACGTATATGGCTGTCGTTGTATATATTGGTTTATCTAAGATATCACTAACCCTAATTGCCATATCCTCACCTTAATTTTTTATAATCCTTAACTTAAAAATTCTATTTAACCATAATATTTATTTAAATGTTTTGTGTGGTAATTATGGATGGCTTTAAAATTGCAATGAAGGTTATTGATGAGATTGACAGAAAGATAAAACCTTTAATTGGTTGGGAAAAGGCAGATGAAGTGGTTAAAATAGGGGCTGATGGAACACCAACAAAAAGAATTGATGTAATTGCCGAAGATATAGCAATAAATATATTGGAAAAGTTTGGTGGGGGAATTTTAATAAGTGAAGAGATTGGTTTAAAAGTTGTTGGTAATGATTTAGATTATATCTTTATCTTAGACCCCATAGATGGAACATACAACGCTTTAAAATCTATCCCCATATATTCAACTTCAATAGCTGTGGCAAAAATTAAAGGAGAGGATAAAAAGTTAATTAGGGAAAACATTAACAACGTAGATTGGATTAAAAATTTTATAGCCAACAAATACACAATAAATGACTTATATGTTGGAATTGTAAAAAATTTAGCTACTGGAGATTTGTATTATGCTATCAAAGGAGAAGGAAGCTTTTTAGAAAGAGATGGGGAAAAAATCAAAATAGAAACAAAGAATATAAAAGATTTAAAAGAAGCATCTGTTGGATTGTTTGTTTATGGGTTATCTAATGATTTATTGGAATTTTTAAAGGAAAGAAAAGTTAGAAGAGTCAGATTATTTGGTTCTATGGCTTTGGAGATGTGTTATGTTGTTAGCGGGGCTTTGGATGCCTATATAAATGTAAATGAAAACTCTCGTCTCTGTGATATAGCCGGGGCTTATGTTATTTGCAGAGAGGGAAATGCAATTATAACAAACAAAAATGGGAAATCTTTAAATATGAAATTGCATTTAATGGAAAGAACTTCTTTAATTGTTAGCAATAAATATTTGCATAAAAAGCTTATAGCTCTATTTGGCAACAGATGGATGATAAAGCCAGTGAAATTTGGAATAGTTGTTAGGGAAGATAAGGAAGAGGCAATTAACTTAACAATGAAGGTTTGTAAATATCTAAAAGATAAAAATATCCCCTTCTGCGTTGAGGACTTTTTGAAAGATAAAGTTGGTGGGGATAAGTTTGATATTTCAACAATCTCCCATATTATTGCTATTGGTGGAGATGGAACAATACTTAGGGCTTCAAGATTAGTTAATGGAGAGGTAATACCTATAATAGCTGTAAATATGGGAAAAGTTGGATTTTTATCTGAATTTTATAAAGATGAAATTTTTGAAATAATTGATAAAGTTGTTAAAGGAGAGTATGAGATAGAGAAGAGAAGTAAATTATCTTGCAAAATAATAAAAGGCAATAAGGTTATAAAAACACCCTCTGCATTAAACGAGATGGTTGTTATTACAAAAAATCCAGCGAAAATTTTAGAATTTGATGTATATGTTAATGACACGCTTGTTGAAAATGTCAGGGCTGATGGGATAATTATCTCAACACCTACGGGTTCAACCGCCTATTCTCTAAGTGCTGGGGGACCCATAGTTGAGCCAAGTGTTGATTGCTTTATAATATCTCCAATATGTCCATTTAAGTTATCTTCAAGACCCTTAGTAGTTTCTGGTTCAAATAAAATTAAGTTAAAACTTAAATTGGAAAAACCTGCTTTATTGGTTATTGATGGAAGTGTTGAATATGAAATTAATAAAGATGATGAATTAATTTTTGAAAAGTCAGACAGCTATGCTTATTTTGTAAAGGGACAGAGCTTTTATAATAAGTTAAATAGATGCTTAGGACTCAAATAATTCATCTCATTGTAAGCTCTTTAACCTTTTCTCTTATATTTTCACTCTCCATAATTGATGAGCCAATTAAAGCGGCATCAGTGAATTTCAAGATATAATTTAACTGTTCTTTTGTATAGATTCCGCTCTCACCAATCTTTATCTTATTTTTTGGAATTAATGGGGCTAATTTTTCAGTAGTAGATAAATCAATTTTTAAAGTTTTTAAATCTCTGTTATTTATGCCTATAATTTTAGCTCCAGCATCTAAGGCAATATCTATCTCATCCTCACTATGTGTTTCAACTAAACATTCTAAATCATTTTCTTTGGCATAATCTAAAAACTCTCCAACATCATCTTTAAGCGTAGAGACAATTAATAACACTGCATTAGCTCCTATCTCACTTGCTATCTCGATTTGATAAAAATCAACAATAAAATCTTTCATTAATATGGGAATGTCCAATTCCCTTGCAACAATTAAATTATAATAACTCCCATTGAAGTATTTTGGTTCTGTTAAGATAGATAAAGCAGTAGCTCCACCTTC
>JBDOKN010000076.1:0-4928 GCA_039833665.1 Methanocaldococcus sp. | reverse complement strand
CCAACCAATATTAATGATAAACCTGCCTCTTTTGCCTTACCTGTAATAATCTCATTCTCCTTAACTAATCCTATACACACAACATTTACTAAGTTGTTATAGTCAAAGGAGCTATCAAACTCACACTCTCCTCCAACTGTTGGGACTCCTATTCTATTCCCATAGTCCCCAATTCCTTTAACCACTCCTTCAATTAACCATCTAACTTTATCTCCTTCCCTCCCAAATATGTCCCCAAATCTTAATGGGTCTAACAGAGCTATTGGCTTAGCCCCCATTGATAACACATCTCTAACAATTCCGCCAACCCCTGTAGCGGCTCCATTGTATGGGTCTATGTATGATGGGTGGTTATGACTTTCCATGGCTATTGCTAAACACATGTCATCTTTTAATCTAATTACAGCGGCGTCATCTCCAATTCCTACAACGATGTTTTTGTTTGTTTTTTCATTAACTGTTTTGGCAAATATTCTTAATAGTTTTTTTGAACTTCTATATGCACAGTGCTCACTCCATAAGTTCTCAAACATTGCTAACTCTATGTGATTTGGCTTTCTTCCTAATTTTTCTTCTATATACTTTAAATCATTCTCATCCATAATTACACCTTGTTAAATTGATAAGTTGGTAATATATTAGTTGAGTATAAAAAATGAAAGATGTGTTATTAAACCTTTGTGCTTATTCATCAAATATTTCATCCTCTTTAAAAAACAGCTTTATCTCTCTTTCAGCACTTTCCTTAGAGTCAGATGCATGAATTACATTATCAGGTGTTGTTAAAGCAAAGTCCCCCCTTATAGTTCCTGGCTCTGCTTCAGCAGGATTTGTTTTTCCTATCATCTTCCTTACAACTGATATAGCATTTTCCCCCTCAATAACCATAACTACAATCCTTCCAGAAGTCATAAAGTTTATTAATCTCTCGTAAAATTCTTTTCCTTTATGCTCTTCATAATACTTCTCTGCCATCTCTCTATCTAATTTAATCATCTTCATGGCTATGATTTCTAAGCCCTTATTTTCAAATCTTTCAATTATTTTTCCTATCAATTTTCTTCTTACAGCATCTGGCTTTAAAGCTACGAAGGTTCTTTCTTTCATAGACATCACATTTCTAATTTTAACAAAACAATTAATTATTTTAGTTGCCCATGCTTTAAAAATTTTGATGATGTGTCATTAAAAATAGTAATAAATTTATTAATTAAATTCATCTCGAAAAACTTAAATATTGTCCATTCATAAAAAGTGAATTGCTATAACTTTTGTGAGGTGAGATTATTAAAAAAATAGCTACCCTTTTGTTGGGGGCTATATTGATAGGAAGCGTATTTTTAGCAGGATGCACTCAGAAGGAGGAGAATGTTATTAAAGTTGGTTTGCTGGTTGATTTATCTGGAGATTTAGCAACTTATGGAAACAATGAAAAGCACATCTGTGAAATTGCTGAGGAAAAGATAAATAAATACTTTGAGGAGAGGGGAATTCCTTATAAAGTTAAGCTCTATGTTGAAGATACAAAGGCAGACCCTAATGTATGTTTGCAAAAGGTTCAAGCTCTTCACACACAGGGAATAAATCTATTCTTGGGACCAATGGCAAGTGGAGAGGTCAAAAATATAAAAGGTTTTGTCAATTCAAATAAAATTGTTATAATATCTCCAAGCTCTACTGCTTCACCACAGATGATTGGATTTAACTCCCCAGATGAGAAAAAGTATGTATTTAGATTTGTTCCTACCGATGATTTTCAAGGAAATGCAATTGGGGATGTTGCCAAGGATGTTGGTTTAAAAAATGTAGTTGTTATTTATAGGAAAGATACTTGGGGAGATGGATTAGAAAAGGCAACAGTTAAAAAATTAAAGGCAAATGGCATAAATGTTATTGACGAAATTCCTTACAACCCTAACATTGGGGATTGGAGTCCAATAATTCAAACTACAACCAATAAAATCGCTGGAAAAGGAAACGACACTGGAATAATATTTATTGGTTATGAAGAGGTAGCAACATTGTTATCCCAAGTTGATGATAAATCTCCATTATTAAAACATGTGTGGGTTGGATGCGATGGGACAGCAAACAGTAAGAAAGTTTTAGAGGAGGTTAAAGATAAGGCAGTAAAAATTAAATTATATTCAACAATGTTCCAGTCAGAGACAGATGAAGCTAAAAAGATAAAGGAAGAGTTTAAAAAGAGGGGATATGGAGAACCAGACCAGTATGCATTAAATGTTTATGATGCATTCTGGGTTGGAGCCATCTCATATGCTGAGATGTTGAATGAAACTGGTGGAAAGTATAATGCAGATATATTATCCAAGAAGATAAAAGAAAATGCAGTAAAATATTCTGAAGGGCAGTTTGGTGTTGAGTCAGTAACTGGATATATTAAGTTAAATGAGTGGAATGATAGAGCGAGTGGTAATTATGGTATCTTTGTAGTAACAGAGGATGGCTGGAAATTGGCTGGAATTTGGGACTCAACAACTGGAAAAATTAAGTGGTTAGAATAACCAACCTAAAACTTTAAATATTCTTTTTTAAAATTTTAAATATGGTTATAGGATTATGAATTTTATCCTTTAAACTTTTATCATTTTTTGAGGGATACAATGGAGATTTTAAGGACAGAGAATATTGTAAAGTATTTTGGTGAATTTAAAGCATTAGATGGGGTCTCTATAAGTGTGAATAAAGGAGATGTTACTTTAATTATTGGGCCTAATGGTAGTGGAAAATCTACACTAATTAATGTTATTACTGGCTTTTTAAAGGCAGATGAAGGAAAGGTTTATTTTGAAAATAAGGATATAACAAATAAAGAGCCAGCTGAACTCTACCATCATGGAATCGTCAGAACTTTCCAAACACCACAACCTTTAAAAGAGATGACCGTTTTAGAAAATTTGTTAATAGGGGAGATTAACCCAGGGGAGAGCCCTTTAAACGCTCTATTTTATAAAAAATGGATTCCAAAAGAGGAGGAGATGGTTGAAAAGGCATTTAAAATACTGGAATTTTTAAAATTATCTCATCTGTATGATAGAAAGGCAGGGGAGCTTAGTGGAGGGCAGATGAAACTTGTTGAGATTGGGAGGGCTTTGATGACAAATCCAAAAATGATTGTTATGGATGAGCCAATAGCTGGAGTAGCTCCAGGTTTAGCCCATGACATATTCAACCATGTCCTTGAATTGAAAGAGAAAGGAATAACCTTCTTAATTGTTGAACATAGGTTGGATATTGTTTTAAGATATATAGACCATTTATATGTTATGTTTAATGGGCAGATTATTGCTGAGGGGAGAGGAGAAGAGGAAATTAAAAAGGTTTTATCAGACCCAAAAGTTGTTGAAATTTACATTGGAGAGTAATTTTTAATATATTTTATGTTATTTATATTATTTTTTATTTATGCTATTATGGTGGTGAGCATGATTAAAGTAAAAAACCTAAACGCTGGTTATGGAAAATTACAGATTTTATTTGATGTGAATGCAAAAATAGAGAAAGGAAAAATTACCACAGTTGTTGGACCCAATGGTAGTGGAAAATCTACATTTTTAAAAACATTATTTGGATTGACAAAGATATATTCTGGAGAGATTATATTTAAAGATAAAAATATAGCAAAAGTTCCACCACATCAAAAAGCAAGAATGAAAATTGCCTATTTACCTCAAACAAACAATGTATTTGCAAATTTAACTGTAGAGGAAAACTTAAAGATTGCTGGCTACGTATTAGATAAAGACAAAGTTAAAGAGAGAATAGAAATTGCTTTAAATGTATTTCCAGAGCTTAAAGATATTTTAAAGAGAAAAGCAGGAACGTTGAGTGGAGGACAGAGGCAATTTTTAGCAATGGGGATGGCTTTGGTTAGGGATGCAGAGGTTTTAATGTTGGACGAGCCAACTGCCCAACTATCTCCAAAACTTGCAGAAGTGATTTTTGAAAAGATTATTGAGATGAGGGACGAGTTTGGATTAACTATATTATTGGTTGAGCAAAACGCCAAAAGAGCTTTAGAGATTAGTGATAACGGCTATATGTTTGTTAGTGGAAGGGTGGCATTTGAAGGGACTGCGGAAGAGTTATTAAACCATGAGAAATTTAAGGAATACTCATTGGGAATAACCGCTATTTAATAATATTACCAGTTTTACCAAAAGATTGGGTGAGAAATATGATTTTAGAGGGAGCTATTATTTACTCTAACCTTTTAGTTTTGTTAGCTTTGGGATTAACTCTAACCTATATAACAACAAACGTCCCAAACTTCGCTCAGGGGAGTTATGCAATAGTTGGGAGTTATGTTGCTTTAACATTATTAAAGCTGTTTGATATAAGCCCTTATCTTTCTCTACCAGTTTTATTTGTTGTTGGGGCAGTTGTTGGTTTAATCACTTATTTAGCTTTAAAGCCATTACTAAAAAGAGGAGCTTCTGTAGAGATTTTAATGATTGCAACATTGGCTATTGATTTAATATTGTTGGGAGTTATTGGGGCTTACTCTGAAATATTAAGTCAGATTGTTGGCTCTACTCAGGCAAAATTCGTTTTTGCAAACTTGGACTTTACAGCATTTGGATTTAAAGGGATTTTATTTGTTTCAACGTTTGTTATTATCCTGTTGTTAATTGGGCTTTATCTCTTGCTGTATAAAACAAAGTTTGGTATTGCTTTAAGAGCATCAATGGAAAATCCTTCATTAGCTCAAACAATGGGTATTGATGTAGAAAAAACAAGATTATTCTCTTGGATTCTCTCAGGGGCTTTGGCTTGTGTGGCTGGGGGATTACTGCCATTTATGCAGGAAATTGTTCCATCCACAGGAGATTTAATTATCATCTCAATCTTTGCCGCAAGTATTGTAGGGGGATTGAGGCATATAAGTGGAGCTTTAATTGGAGGTT
>JBDOKN010000075.1:0-2492 GCA_039833665.1 Methanocaldococcus sp. | reverse complement strand
CAAAATAGTAACCAAAACTACTACTTAAAAATAAGAGGAGCATTATTAGTATTAAATATTTATATTTTCTCATAATGCTCCCCTTTCAATAATTTCCCAAAATCTCTCTTTTTTCCAATTACCAAAATATACGTATTTTCCTTTTAGATTTAAATGATTTAAAGACAATCCATCTTTTAAATAAACAAGCTTGGGGACTTTTGCATAGACAGAAATATCTCCTTTATCAACAAATATAAACAATGGCTTTAAAAAATCAACTTTTTCAGAAGAGTAGGCAATATTAACCAACGTTGGATAATATTTTAATTCAATTCCCTCCCCAAACAAACCAAGGACTTTATCCCAGACGGATTGTTTAACATAGATATATTGACATTTAAAGTTTTTGTTGTTAAACTTTAAATTAAAGTAGTTTATTTCATAGCTATTTAATTTTTTCTTAAATAAATATATTTTCTTTGCCAATTTCCTCTTATATTTTTTGATGTCCTTCTCATCAGGTAGTTCTCTGTTGATTATTAATTTTTTAACTTTCTTTTTCTTGCCAATTTTATACAGCCCATTTAAGGCAGAGACATATTCTTTTAAACAAACTCCTTTAAAATAATACTCTTTTCCAAAGATTAAATAGGGAATATAGCTAATATATTCTTTAGGAACAAGATTTATACATCTTTTTAGAAATTCATTTCCCAATTTTATTTTTTTGTTGTAAGTTAATGAGTTTAATGTATTTCTTGGATTTATTCTAATACTCTTTAAGAATAAAATGCTCTCCTTCTCTTCCCTAAATACAGGAATTTCATTAAAAAATAATAAACTTTTAAATAATGGATAGTTTTTCCCATAAAATAGCAAATCATCTTTTTTAATAATGCCAAATTTATTTAAATTTAAATTTTCAAGTTTCTCAAATTCATTCAAATAAGTTAATTTTAAGATATAAGCAAAATCTTTTACATCCTCATAGTTCAATATAATCTTATCACAAATTTCATCAAATGCCATAAAATCCACTTAAAAAGTTATTTTACTCCAAATAGTAGTTTTATTAATTCTATAGCGTTTGGATTTGATACTACATACAAAATTATCAGAATTATAAATCCTACTGTCATTTTTTTATCCAATTGATTAAATCTATTATCAACATACCTCATTAATCTCTCTTCCATTGCCTTCATCTCCCCTTTCAACTGCTGTTCCAACACTTCAATCTTTCTCTCCAACCTCTCCTCTGCCAATAAAACATCCTCCTTTGTAGCCAACTCATTTTTCAACTCATCCTTTAACTCATGCTTAATAATAACCTTCTCATTTTTGAACTTATCCTCAATCCTCTTCTCATTCTCTTTAATGAACTCCTCAACTGCTTTATACAATTCTTCTGCCTTTTTCTCATCCTTAATATTTTTAAGTATCAACTCATATATCTTAGCATAGGCAACAGCCATAATCTCACCAATTTTTAAAATTTTTTAAGTTTTTTATAATCTCTATTAACTAATCCTACCCTTCTGTAAGCCCTGTCTCTTTAAATTTATGAATTGGCTCTTTTCCAGTTATATACTCAAAGATTTTATCAACATCAACCCTCTCATCTTCCTTATCAATCTTATATTTTTTGAAGTATCTTATTACATTCCAAATATCTCTCTTTAAATAAAACTCAGCATCTGGATGATATTTAGGCACTGCCTGAGGCCAATCAATGATGACAAAATCCCCCTTCTCATCTAATAAAATGTTGAACTCACTTAAATCCCCATGTATGTAGCCAATTTCATAAGCTTTTTTAACCTCTTCAATAATTTTCCAAAACAAGTCCTTAATTTCATCCTTACTCATAAATTCTGACAAATCCAATCTCTTTAACTCTTCTCCAACAACCTTACCCATAATAATGGCATGTCTATTCCATTCTATTGGCTCAGGAACTTTAACTATTGGAAATAGCTCATTTAGAATCTCAAACTCTCTCTCAGCCGTTAATCTTGAAACATAGAGCCAACTTATATGATGTTTATCAGCTAAATATCCTCTATACCTCTTCCCTCTTGTAAAGCAAGTCCTTCCATGCTTGTGGAATTTTAAAACCGCCTCTCTTCCATCACTCAGCAAGACAGTATAAACATCCCCCTCTTTACCAACTCCCAACTTATTGCCTATGGCTTTTAATATACCCTTTTTAACAAATGCATTTACAGCTAAGGCATCATAGCCCCCCATTGAAACAGCATAACCATAAGTACTTCTCACAACAAATCCAAATTTATTCAATCTTTTTAATCTATATAATACATCCTTTTCTGGCATCTTTGCCTTTCTAACAATCTCATCCAATGGCACCCACTCGTGATGCCTCATTGATATTTCTATAATTTTTAATATTTTGAAATCTTCATCCTGTGCCTGCCTTAATGCCTCAATTAGTTTTTTAATTATGATTATCCCCTCCTTAGCTCTTTAATATTAATATTTATTATTTA
>JBDOKN010000074.1:0-1526 GCA_039833665.1 Methanocaldococcus sp. | reverse complement strand
ATAATAACTTCTTTAAATTCATATTTTTGTAAAAGATAAAAAAGAACAGATCCTCCTCCAACAAATGGCTCTATGTATTTTTTAATCTTCCCTTCTTTCAATTCTTTTGGTAAATTTTCATCTATTTGTCTTAAAATTTGTGTTTTTCCACCTGCCCACTTTAAAAAAGGCTTAGCATCCATACAATCACCAAAAAGATAATTCTAAAATAAAAATAAAAATTACTCTGCCTTATTTTTATTTTTTAAAGCTCTTTTTAACATCCTCCTGTATTTTCCCCATCTATCCTCCAAAGAAAATTTTGGTGGTTTTGGGACAGCAGTTTTTTCTCCACATTTTGGACAGATTTCTTTTAATGTGTAAGTTCCACATTTTGGACATTTTTTCATTCTCATCTCTACCACTTTATTTATTTCTTACCCTCTCTGTAATAACTTCCCTCTCCACCAAGTTTTTTAATTGTTGCTACTGCCTTTTCACAAACTTTTTTAAAAACTTCCTCTCCACTCTTGTAATCTGGGGCAATAACTAAAACTCTATACTTTGGAGCCCCTATATAGGTTATCTTAACCTCAACGTCCTCGTAAGGATTAGCTTTTAAAGCTGTGGTTAATGCCTTCTTTATTCTTTTAATTCCATCTGGTGCATATGACTTCATTTCAATAACTCCCTCAACCTCAACATTTGTTAGTTCAATACTCTCCTTAGCAACCTCATATAAAACATTCTTCCATTCTTCACTAATCTCTAAATCGTCTAAAACCTCTTTTCCTTCAATAACCAGTGTTTCAAAGGCATTGTATAGCTCTCCAAACTCGTCCTCTAATAGATAACCAACTTCTTCCCATGCCTCTTCTAAACTCTTACCCAATTTTTCAGCAGCTCTTTCAAGCATCTTTGAAGCTCTTTGAAACCTCTTCCATTCTTGCACTTTTGCCCTTTTTTGTTGCTCAGTAACTCTCTTTAATGATAAATCGATATGCCCCTTCCTTTCATCAACTCTCAAAACCTTTGCAACAACCCTCTGCCCAACTTTAACGTGGTCTCTGATGTTTTTAACCCATCCTGATGTAACCTCAGAGATGTGAATCATTCCCTCCTTTCCTGGATATTCTAAAAGCTCTACAAATGCTCCATACGGCTTAACATCCTTTACAGTCCCTATAACTATATCTCCTTCTTCTGGAAACTCTCTTCTCATAATAAACACCTCATAAAATTAAACTCTGTTTCTTTAAAATTAATTATAAAGTAGTGATATAAAAAGATTGAATTGATGAATGTGCTTTTTGCTTTTTCATTATTTGGGTGTAAGGGATATTTATTACTTAGGTTGAAACAAAATGTAAATCACTATATTTGTATATGTAAGTAATGGAATTTATGTTTTTATAGTTCTTTTCAAAATATTTTGGAATACATAAGGTATTAATGAACTCCTCCCTAATGGAAAGGAGTTCAAACTTCATAATAAATTTTATTCACTTTTGAAAAGAACTATAATTTTCTTTTAATATAAGATACTA
>JBDOKN010000073.1:0-4995 GCA_039833665.1 Methanocaldococcus sp. | reverse complement strand
GAAGAGCTTCTGCTTAAATAATTTTTATTTTATTGGTGAGAAAAGTGGTAGAGCAAAATTTACAAAAAAATAATAAAAAATTAGCTAAAAATGTATATTTATTAGGATTTACAAGCTTTTTGAATGACGTAAGTAGTGAGATGATAATGCCAATTTTGCCTATGCTCATTACAAGTGTTGGGGGAGGAAGTTTATCTATTGGTTTAGTTGGGGGATTGAGGGACTTTATTTCAAATATTTTGATGGTTTTAATTGGCTATTGCTCAGATAAAGTTAGAAAGAGGAAGATTTTTGTTGTGTTGGGATATTTAACATCTTCAATATTTAAACTACTCTTGGGTTTATCAAAAAGCTGGATGGGGGCTGTCATATTTTCCTCCCTTGAAAGAATGGGAAAAGGAATAAGAACAGCACCAAGAGATGCGATAATATCTGAAAGCATGCCTAAAACTTTGGGCAAAGGGTTTGGAATACAGAGAGCTTTTGATACAGCTGGGGCTATATTGGGCTCTACTCTATCATTATTGTTTATTCTATATCTTCAATATAATTTTAATCAGATAATTTTAATAGCTGCATTTATTGGATTTTTAACTCTCATTCCCTTGTATTTTGTTAAAGAGAAACCTTCACCCTCTAATAATAAGATAACATTTAGAGTGGGGATTAAAAATTTACCAAAAGAATTAAAGCTTTTTATTTTAATTTCAGCTATATTTACCCTAAGTAATTTTAGCTACATGTTTTATATTTTGAGGGCACAGGAATTTTTAATGATAGTAGATGAAAAAATGGCTATTATAATCCCTATTGCTCTATATATTTTATATAACATCTTTTATGCCATATTTTCAATTCCATTTGGAATTTTATCAGATAAAATTGGAAGGAAAACTGTTTTAACTATTGGATATATAGTTTATGGTGTTGTCTCTTTAGGATTTGCTTATTTCATCTCTCAAAAAAGCTTAATATTGTTATTTGCTTTATATGGAATTGCCTATGCATCATTTGCCGGAAATCAGAAAGCTTATATCTCAGATTTATCATCAGAAGATATTAGAGCAACTGCCTTAGGGCTGTTTTATACTGTTGTAGGATTGACAAGCTTGCCAGCAAGTTTGATAGCTGGTTATCTATGGAAGATAAGCCCAGAAATAACATTTTTATATGGAAGTATCTTAGCCATAGTTTCAGGTTTATTACTTCTTTTTATATAAAATCTCTCCAGTTTTTTTATTTCTAATCTCTAAAATTCTATGTAGTGGAATGTAAGTATCAAAATATACTAAATAATTTCCTCTAAGCTCTACATCGTCCAAAGAGAAGATTTTTTTGTTATCCTCAGCTCCTCTATGCAATATAACAACCTCAAAATCTTCTTTTTTATAATCGGGATGCCAAAAAATTTTATTTAATATGTCTTTGAGCATAATATCACTTACAACAATCTATACCTCCCTGGTTTTGGTTCATCTATGTCTCCATACTTAATCAACTTTTTAATAATATTCTCCAACTCATCCTCTTTAATTCCCCTCTTTTTTGCCTCTTCAACAATATCTTCATGCTCAACGAGTTCTGATTTTTCAGACAACTCCTTAATTATTTCATAGACGGTTGTTAATTTATCTCTCTCTTTCTTAGAGACCCCTAAGATTTTATCTACATCGAATATTCCTGTCTCTGGGTCGTAGGCAATTTCTTTTAGGCATTCTGTTATTATATTTATTGCCTCCTTTGCATCTTCTTCATCAACAACATCCTTTAACTTTGCTTTAGCGTGAGCTTCAGCAATCCTTATAGCCGCTTCTAACTGCCTTGCAGTTATCTGATGTTTTTTTCTCATCTCCACATAATAATTGACAAACAACTCTTTGGCTTTTTCACTAATAATTGGCTTTTTCTGCCTTGCATAGTAGATATATTTTATTATAAATTCTTTATCTATTTTAATCCCATCAACTTCAAGGTAATCTAATCCTATCTTTTTATTTATTTCTTCATCTAAATATGCTCTATGCAAATCTACAATGTATTCGGCTATATCCTTATCCCTGTCCTTATCTGAAGTATCTCTAATTGGAAAAATTAAATCAAACCTGCTTAATAACGGAGCTGGAATGTTTATCTGCTCAGCTACGGAAACTTCTGGATTAAATCTTCCCCATCTTGGATTGCAAGCTGCTAAAATCGCACATTCAGCTGGCAACTTTGCATTAATCCCCCCTTTACTAATATGGATTGTCTGACTCTCCATTGCCTCCAAAACATAGCTCTGCAGTTCTTTATTAACAGTTAGCTCATCTATACACGCAGTTCCCTTGTGGGCTTTAACTAACAAACCCGGCTTAATAACCCAAGTATCCTCCCCTATCTCTGTTTTCTCCCTAACAACAGCCGCAGTTAATCCAACGCCAGTGGCGGTGGTAACAGAACCGTATAAATTACCCGGAATTTCAGCAATCTTTCTTAATATAACCGTCTTCCCAATCCCTGGGTCAGTAATTAATAGTATGTGAATATCTGCCCTCTTTCCTGGCTTTTTAACCCCCTTAATTTGTTGTAAGAAAACTGCCTTCTTTATTGCTGAATGCCCCTTAATCTCTGGAATTAATCTATCTGCAAGTATATCAACAACATCTCTCCTCTTAGCTATTTTTTTAATCTTTTCAATGTCTGAATTCGTTAATTTAATCTTTACTTCCCCATCCAAAACCTCGCAGTGCAGGGCTTTAACATGTATGTCATAGATTGGCAGTTTTTTGCTCTTCTTGACTTTTATAGGAATACCTGTTATCTTTACTCTTCCAGCATAAATTCCAGGGCTGTTTTCTAAGAATGCAGTTATATACTTTGGTGGCTCTTCTGGATTCTCCATTAAATCCAATGGCTGTTGAACTTTAATCTCTTGGAAGTCAGTATAAACAGATTTATCATCTATTAAATTTAGTTCAGTTCCACATTCACAGACAGCTTTTTCAGAGTCAGTGTTTAAGATATCTATTTCTCTAATAACTTCTCTTCCACATTTTGGGCAGAGATAATAAGCTTTTTTTAACATCGGCTTTATCTTTGATGCCATAACTATAATTCCTTCAAATTCAACAAGTTTTCCTAAGTTTTTACTCCTAATATCTTCTATTGTGAAAATTTTACCTTTTTTTGTTGTCTTAAAAATTTTTGGAAGGTTTTTTACGGCAATTATTACATTTGTTGGATATTCATTCCTCAATGTATAATAAGCATCATTATAACACTCTTTTATAAATTCAATTCCCCTTTGTGGATTATTTACTAAAAATTCTACAAATTCCATTAGTCCAGAATTGTAAAGTTGATTTAAATCAACTACAACTCTTTCATTGTCTAATATAATATCCTCCTGATGGATATTTCTTAGATAGGCAGTTAAATAATCCCTAACTTCTTCTAAAATTAAGTCCTCATCCCTAAATTCCATATTGACATCCCCATGCAAAGAAATCGTGTTTAGAGAATTTATAAAAAATAGACATATGATTTTTACATCATTTATTTAGTCGTTGTTCTATTTATTCCTTTTTCATATTTAAACTTCATATTTAAACTATTTATATAATCAACAACCTTTAAAACTCCCATAGATATGCCTTCAACCTCTATCCCTCCCCTTCCCTTAGCTCCATCTCCAACCAAATAAAACCTATCATTAACAATGTTATCAATATCAGTTCCATTAGATGCATGATTTACAGGCCAGTCATCTCTATATGACTGAATATGTAGTATTTTGTAATCCTTTCCTTTAAAGAGGTTTTCAATATCCTCTAAACCTAAATCAATCTCCTTTTTTACATTGTCAGTTAGTTGTGTTTGATGAGTCATAACTAAATGCCATCCATCGGGGGCTAAGGATTTATCTACATTGGTCACTTGGTTTAAGCCGTTTATTCTCTCACATTCTGGGGTAAAGAGAACGCCACCATGTTTTATAATCCCTTCTTTTGTGGCTATACTTATTTTAATCCCTTTAGATGGCTTTA
This sequence comes from Methanocaldococcus sp., assembly GCA_039833665.1. GTDB lineage: Archaea > AGJL01 > Methanococci > Methanococcales > Methanocaldococcaceae > Methanocaldococcus. The sequence goes on along the minus strand of JBDOKN010000073.1, from coordinate 970 downwards.
TCTTTGATTTCAAAAATTTTATGTTGCATATTTTTTGAGTTTCAACTGGAGAGATGTTGCTTATAACAACATCAAATTCATAATCATCAATATATGCCTTTTCATCCTCAACTTCAATACTTTTAACTTCATATTCCTTAATGATTTTTCCATTATTATTTTTGATAATTCTTGAAAGTTCGTCAATAACTGCCTTACATCCCCCTATTGGAATCCCAGGCCCTCCAAATTTATAATAATTTTTAGCTATCTCTATGATTTCACTCATCGGTGTTTCATAGGCAGTTAAGCTCAAAGCCCATCCAGTAAATGCATTTCCAACCTTTAAAGCTAAATCAATATCTTCTAAAAACTCCCCAAATGAGATGTTTTTATCTACTTTCCCTAACTTTAATTTTGTAGCTAATTTAAATGCTTTTGCCTTCTCCTTAAAACCTAAGAGTGAAAACAGCTCTTTATATAAATACTCCTTCCCGTTAATTAAAAATGTCCCATCTGGTTCTGAATTTATAATTTTTACATTTGCTCCTGCCTTTCTTAAAGCTTGGGCTAAATAGCCATCATTTCCATGTGGTATCATATGTAATGCTCCAGTTGTTAGTTGAAAGCCCTCATACTCTAAGTTTGTAAATCTCCCTCCTAAGAATGGAAGTTTTTCAAATACAACAACTTTATGGTTTTTAGATAACAATGCTCCAGCTAATAATCCACCCAATCCAGCCCCAACAATACCAATTTTCATGATATCTACCTTATTTGTTTTATAATTTCCCAGTTTTTAAATATTTTGATATCTTTTGAGCAATTATCTCCTGATTATGCCATGTTCCATGAAATATACCCTTAGGAATCTCATACCTCATAGCCCTTATTATCTTTTTATCAACTTTTCCAGGGTTTGCCTTAGCAAAAGGTGTTTGTGGTAATGGCATAAAAGTGTGGGCATGTATCTTAGCACCCATTTTTATTA